>CAIXIZ010000155.1 GCA_903919625.1 uncultured Verrucomicrobiota bacterium | reverse complement strand
CCCGCTCCGCGGAGGAATTGCAGCAGGCCATCGCCGCGGCCCTGCAACGCGTCAGCGCCCAGGATGCCCTCGGCTGGTTTGCCGCTTGTGGCTATAGTATTATTTAATATGCTCTAGCCATTGATCTGTTTTGATTTGGCGTGAGCAAAATAGATCGCAACAATCAGGGCTTGGATGGCGAAAGAGCCGTAAGCTGTTATTAGTGGGCTTAAGGCCAGGACACCGAAAGTGACACCCCAATACACCCCGACATTCTTTAGCCCCATTTGTCTGAAGTATAAAATACTTCCAACCAGCAATGCAATAATCGCCATCCTGGACAGTTACCCGTCGCCACTTTACCGCGTCACCACGAAGGCCGCGGTCACATCCACGGCAGTATGGCCGGATTCGATGACGCGGGCGCGGAGCTTGAGCTTGGCTTTGCCGTAGCGGGCAAGCGCTTCCTTGAACTCGGCCACGGCGGCCTGGGCGGGACGCTCACAGATGGCGCGTAAATCGCCCAGCACGGGCCGGCGATAGGCGGCGCGGCTTTCTTTCACGACGATGTGCCAGGTGGGCTTGGCCCCCTCTTTCTCGTCGCGCATCAGCTCCCAGACGACCCCGTAGCCGGCGAGTGTGGCGAGGGAAACCAGACTGCCGCCAAACGCGGTGTTGAGGGAATTTTTGTTCGGTTCCTTGGGTGCCGTCAGCACCAAGGCATGCGCATCGCTGACCTCCACGCCGACGTCCATCGCCTTGGCGAGCGGGATCATCTCATGCAGGAAGTGCTCAAATGCTGGAACCTTGACCGGTTTCATGACCAAGTAGGGTGGAGGAGATGCCGGGGAACGTCAAAGCCTGATTATGAGAAATATTTTCATCGGGCGGGCGGATGCAAGTAGGGCGACCAGGTGCGGGGCGCGGAATGATTGATTGCGGAATGGGGAAGGGCGGAAGGCGGAAATTTAAGAGGGAAGCCAGAAAACCAGGAATCGGAGGATGGAGAGGCGGAATGCGGATTTCAGAATGGGGATTGCGGATTGTCTGATGGCGGCCTTGAGGCCTCGGTTTGAAATGCGGAATGTTTCCGACTTCCGGTCTCTGATTTCTAATGTCTGACCTCTGACATCAGGCTTCTGGCCTCTGCCTCCTGGTTTCATGGCTTCTGAATTCTTAGTTGGATTGTGGTTTGGTTCAGCCCTTCAGTTATTCAGTCCTTCCCCCAGGCAGTGCCACCCCGCCCACATCCTGATTGGTTACCGGAGCGCGACCTGGCCGGTAAGCAGGATGCGGTTGGATGCGCTGCCCACCCGCAGCTCATAAGTGCCTGGGTCGGACTTCCAGGCATGCGAGGCCACGTCCCAATAGGCGAGATCCCGGGACGTAAGCCGGATGATCACATGGCGGGTCTCGCCGGGCTGCAGTTTCACTTTGCTGAAGCCCTTCAGTTCCTGCTCGGGACGCGGGAGCGGAGCGCGGCAGTGATGCACATAAACCTGCACCGTCTCGGCCCCCGCCACCTGGCCGGTATTGGTCACGGTAAAATTGAGGGTGATGCGTTCGCCGGGTTGGACCGCGGCTGGTGAAACCTGGAGGTTCTGGTAGGCAAAGGTCGTGTAACAGAGACCGTGGCCAAACGCATAGAGTGGGATGATTTTCTTCGACTGATACCAACGGTAGCCGACGAACACGCCTTCCTGATACTCATTGCGGCAGATGCGGTGCGACATGTCGTGGTCGGGCTCGGCCCCGGTGTAGAGCGACTCGCCGGCCGGCAGGTAGCCGGCGGCGGGGGAATCGGCAAACTCGCGCTCGATGGTGATGGGCAGTTTGCCGGAAGGGTTGGTGTCACCGCAGAGAATTTCGGCCAGGGCGCGGTTGCCGGCCTGCCCGGGATACCACGCGTGCACGACTGCGGCGGCACGATCGTTCCACCCTGTCATGCGCAGTCCGCCCCCGCTGTTGACGATGATTATGGTGCGCGGGTTGAGCGAAACCGCACGGACCACTCGCTGCTCCTCGGCATCGGGCAGTGCAAACGGCCGGTCCCAGCCCTCGCTGTCGAAGGTGCCGGTGCTGAGGAATACGGTTTGAGCAGCCTTGAGCTGCTCGTCGGTCGGCTCCGCCACGAACTCAAGGCGGTCGCCGTAGGTGGCGCGTAGCGCATCGAGCAAAGTGGTGACATTATATCCTGCGACCTCGGCCGAGCCACCGCCGTGCGCGAGCGTGTCCACAAACAGGCCGGTTAAGAGAATCCTGTTCGGGGCAGCCTTGGCGAGCGGCAGCACGCCGTTGTTTTTCAGCAGCACGATGCCTTCCCGGGCGGTCTGGAGCGCCACCGCTTCGTGCTCGGCAAATTTGCCCAAAAAATGGGGGTCGTGCGCCGGCCGGTCATGCAGGCCGGCGGCGATGCAGGTGCGGAGGATGCTGCCGGCCATG
>CAIXIZ010000154.1 GCA_903919625.1 uncultured Verrucomicrobiota bacterium | reverse complement strand
GTCCGGCTTGAACTTGGCCAGGACGCGTTCGGCCAGCTTGATAAAGGAATGACCGAACACAGTGCGCGCTGGGACGTAAAAGGTGTTTGCCTTTACGCGTTCGATTTCATCTTTCTTCAGGTTCAACGACTCCATCACGCCCCAGGCCATCTCGTGCATGTCGCCCTCGTCATTCTCGCTTTGAATGCAGGCGATTTTGAGCGGACGCTCCGGCATAATGTCAAAGGCAGCCTTGCCCAACGCCCAGCAGATATCTTGCTGAACACCTGCAGAACTTTTGCCGACGCCCGACGGGGCGACCATCATCATCCCACCCGTACGGCAGAGCAAGCGCGCGCCCAACAGTGTCTGCCCGTGGTCGATCTGTTTGTCGCGGTATTCGACGAGCGAACACCCGTGGACCTCAATGTCGGGTGCCGCGGGGACCGGGTCGGCCGCACCACTCCGCACGTCACCGTGGTCAATCAAACCCCACGTGCTCTCGCGGTAGTCTTCGCGCTGCCACTTGTCACGCACGAGACCGCTCTTCCCGAACAGCGCGCACGCCATCTCCTTGTTGCCGCCGGTCCAGAAGCGCAGCGACGACAGCAGGGCCGCGTCAGCTTCGCTCTGGCTGATATACCCATTGTTCTGCCAGTCGCCGGCCCAGAGTGTCTTCACGCGCTCGCCATTGGCCAAAATGGAAATGCTTTCACCAAATGGCTGCCTTTACCCCGAATGCGTTGAGCTGCTTGCTGCGCTTATTTGCGGGGCCGCCCTGACTGTGTGACTGTCCGGTTTCCGTCGGGCTTAAGCGCCCGGATGATTGGAACGAATGCCCCGCCAGAACGGCCAGAGGGTGGGTCAGTTGCCCCTTTACCAAGAGTCAAGACCCCCTTTGGCTTGGCTTCTTTGGCTTGGCCCTGGTGGTTGAAGCAGGTCAATCGCGTACTCCTGCATCCTCGACAAACTGCGGCACCGTGCGGCGCCACATTGAGGGCGAACGGGGGTTCGGCCGGGAATAATTTGGCGGGCCTCACAATTTTCTCATCTGACAAAACACGCCACGTTGATCATTGTTTGCAGGCCACCATGACCCTTAGCCACACCAGCAATCCCGACGTCGTCCTCATCGGCAGCGGTGTCATGTCGGCCAACCTCGGGGCTCTACTCCGGCGGCTCGATCCGGCGCTGCGCATCCAGGTTTACGAGGCGGCGGACGAGCTGGCCTACGAGAGCTCCAACGGCTGGAACAACGCCGGCACGGGCCACGCCGGCATCTGCGAGCTGAGCTACACGCCGAACCGCGAGGCCGACGGCACGGTGAAAGTCCAAAAGGTCATCGATATTTTCCAGGAGTTCGAACAGACGCTCCAGTTCTGGGCGTACGCGGTCGCAAACGGCATGATCGGCTCGCCCAAGGAGTTCATTAACCCGATCCAGCACATCAGCTTCGTCCACGGGGCGGAACAGGTGGAATTCCTCCGCGCCCGCCACGCCGGCATGGCGGCGCACCATTTTTTTGCCCCGATGGAGTTCAGCACCGACCGCGCGAAGATCGGCGCGTGGGCTCCGCTGCTCACCGAGGGCCGCGATCCCGCCGTGCCGATCGCCGCCACCAAGATGGATGCTGGCACCGACGTGAATTTCGGCGTCGTCTCCCGCAAGCTCCTCGGCTGGCTCGCGGCCCAGGCCGGCTGCGGCGTCGCGGCCGGGCACAAGGTCGTGGGCCTCAGCAAGGCTGGCGCGGGCTGGGACGTGACCGCGCGCGAGCTCAAGACCGGCGCGGAGCGCACCGTGCGGGCGAAGTTCGTCTTCGTCGGCGCGGGCGGCGGCAGCCTGCGGCTGCTGCAGATGGCCGGACTGCCCGAGGCGAAGGGGCTCGGCGGCTTCCCCATCGGCGGCAACTGGCTCGTGTGCGACGACCCCGCGATCGTCGCCCGACACCAGGCCAAGGTCTACGGCGAGAACCTGCCCGAGGCGCCCACGATGGCCACGCCGCACCTCGACACCC
>CAIXIZ010000153.1 GCA_903919625.1 uncultured Verrucomicrobiota bacterium | reverse complement strand
GCGCCGTCTGGTTGTAGGCCAGCTCGCTGAGCTGGCTCCGGCTCGACCGAACCGTCCGCACCCGCACGACCGAGCAAAAATCCAGAAATCAAGTGGTGTCGGCAATAAGTGACTGTTTCTGGTGCTCTCAGCCGGAATCTGTGCCAGTTCGTTCACTTGGCGCCGGGTGTATGTGTCACCTTGGCACAGTGCGCCGGGCTGCATTTCCCTCATCCCAGAGGGAGCGTGGGCCGTTCTTAAATTGGAACGCCCCAAGCTGACACTTGTCCCACATCGCAACCCGGTGGCGCTTCGGTTCCCCGAATCCGCTGCCTCCAACTCAACCCACGCGCGCCATGCCCAACTCAAGCAAAAACTCCCCACAGTTTGCCGACGACGAAGCCGCCGCCGTAGCCACCCCCACCTCCTCCCAGATGGTGACCGACTTCGAGTCACCGCCCTCGTTTCTCGAACGCGCCGCCCCACCCTCCGCGGAGGCACCCATCGCCCATGGCGAACGGAGCAATCTCCAGCTCTATCTTCAGGAAATCGGCAAAACTGCCCTCCTGACCATTGCCGAGGAAATCCAGCTCGCGAAACGTATCCGCCGGGGTGACAAGGCCGCCCGCGATCACATGATCTCGGCCAACCTGCGTCTCGTCGTAAAAATCGCGATGGACTACAAGGATTTTGGCCTGCCGCTCCTCGATCTCATCAGCGAGGGCATTCTCGGCCTCATCAAGGCCGTCGAACGGTTAGATCCCCGCAAGGGGGGCATGCTTTCGACCTACGCCGCCTGGTGGATCAAGCAGTCAATCAAGCGCGCGCTGGCCAACCAGAGCAAAACCATCCGCCTGCCCGTCCACCTCGTGGACAAGATTTCCAAGATGCGGAAAATGGCCATGAAGCTCACCGAGCAGTTTGGCCGCGAGCCCACGGATGAGGAGCTGGCCATCGAACTGCAGATCCCGACCGCCAAGGTCGCCCATCTCAAGTCCGTCAGTGTTCGTCCCGCCTCGCTCGATGCTCCGGTTGGGCCGGAAGGTGACTCGAGTGCGACTTTCGGCGACCTCGTTGGTGATGAGAACGCCGTCAGCCCCTCTGAAGGCCTGCAGGAGAAGAACCGGACCGCCGACCTGCATGACATGGTCAACTCCCTCGACCGGCGCGAAGCTGAGATCATCAAGCTGCGTTTTGGCCTGGAGGGCCGCGATGAGCTGACCTTGGAGGAAGTGGGGAAAAAGTTCCATGTCACGCGTGAGCGTATCCGCCAGTTGGAATACCTCGCCTTGTCCAAAATGCGCCGGGCCATCACCAAAAATGAGACCCAGCGCAGCGTGGAGGAGGTTGAGCAGGAGGAACGCACCCGCCAGCGCATGGAGGTGTTGCGGGAGTTTGCCGCGGGCAAGGCCGGCAAGGTGGCCAGGTCCGGCCACAACTGAGCCCGGGGCGGACTGATCATGCCGGCGCACCAACGCCGGCCATCGTCAGTTCACCCGGCGCCGAGGGTGGCGCGGAAGATCTCCACCGCCCGGGCCAGTTCCTCCGGGGTGGTCGTCAGCGGCGGGAGCAGGCGGATGACGTTATGGCCCGCCCCTGGTGCCAGCAGGCCTCGCTCGCGCAGTGCCGCCACCGTCGGCGCCGGGTCTCCGGTCATCTGCACCCCGGCGAGATAGCCGAGGCCGCGCACGCCGGCCACCTTGGCCGGGAAATCGGCGGCGAGCCGCTGCAGCGCGGCCAGCCAGGGTCCGCTTTGGGCGGAAACCTTGGCCAGCAGGCTCTCCCGGTCGATCACATCCAGCACGGCGAGCGCCGCGGCACAGGCCAGCGGCGTGCCGCCGAACGTCGTGCCATGCGAGCCCGGTTGAAAAAGCTCGGCGGCATTCTCGCGCACCCACATGGCCCCGATGGGAAAGCCGCCGCCCAGGCCTTTCGCCATGCCGATGGCGTCAGGCTGGACCCCGTGGTGTTCGTAGGCAAAAAACCGGCCCGTGCGGCCGACGCCGCATTGCACCTCGTCAATGAGCAGGAGCAGGTGATGGCGGCTGCACAGCTCGCGCAGGCCGTGCAGAAACTCCGGCGTGCAGCAGTTGATGCCGCTTTCGCCCTGGATGGTTTCGACGAAGATGGCCGCCGTCGCGTCGTCCACGAGCGCGGCAAATGACGCCAGGTTGTTCAGCTCGCCAAACGCAAAACCGGGCACGAGGGGGCGGAAGCCATGCTGGACCTTTTCCTGTGGCGTCGCGCTCATGCCGCCAAACGTGCGGCCATGAAACGCATTTTTTGCACAGATGATCTTGAAACATTTCCCCTCCTCCCCGCCGGCCTTTTTGACGCCGTGCAACCGCGCGAGTTTGATGAGCGCCTCGTTGGCCTCGGCCCCGCTGTTGCAGAAGAAAACCCGGCCCGGCCCGGCGAGGCCGATCAGCCGGCGGGCCAGCTCGGCCTGGTTGGGATGGCGAAAGAGGTTGCTTGTGTGGATGAGCTCGCCGGCCTGCCGCTGCACGGCGGCGACCCAGTGAGGATGGCAGTGGCCCAGCGCGCTCACCGCGATGCCGCTGGTGAAGTCGAGGTAGGCTTTGCCCGTGTCGTCCCAGACTTGCGTGCCCTTGCCGCGCACCAGCGTGAGCGGCTGGCGCGGGTAGTTCTTCAGGACATGCGCGTCGTAAAGGTCGGCGGCGCTCGGGCGGTTGATGACAGGATCCATGAAAATTGAATTCAGATTTTGGATTTTTGATTTTGGATTATCAACGCCGGATTTCGGCGCCGGGCCGCCGGGATTGCTGCCCGATCCAAAATCGGAATTCCAAACTCCAAAATCTCAGCCTGCCACAATCTCCGTCCCGATGCCCTGGTCGGTGAAAATCTCCAGGAGCAGCGAATGCGCCAGGCGGCCGTCGATGAAATGGACCCGTTGCACGCCTTCCTGCAGCGCACGCACCGCGCTGGCGACCTTGGGCTTCATCCCCTTGTCGATGACGCCCTTTTTCTTGAGGTCGTCGACCTGCGAAATTTTGAGCGTGGAGATGAGCGTGGCAGGGTCGGCCGGATTCGCCAGCAGTCCCGCCACATCGCTCATGAAGACCAGGCGGCGGGCATGCAGGGCGCTGGCGACCCGTCCGGCGGCCACATCGGCGTTCACGTTGTAGGGCTTGCCATCGAGTCCGGCGGCCACGGGTGAAATGACGGGCACAAAGCCGTCGGCGATCTCCTTCTTGATGAGCTTCACCTTCACCTCCGTCACATCGCCGACAAAGCCCAGGTCCACGGGGCTG
>CAIXIZ010000152.1 GCA_903919625.1 uncultured Verrucomicrobiota bacterium | reverse complement strand
GATCAGGATGGCGGCACAGAATTTTTTGCCCCAACCCCTGTGTTCCATGACCAATCTTTCCGACCAGCAGTTTGTCCCGTTCCGTCTATTTGTCTCCAGCTTTCTCTTGCTGGCTGCAGTACTCCGCCTCGCTGCCGCCGACGCCCCGGTTTCAGGCAGTCCCGCTCCCGAACCGTCGCATCCGCCCTCCCTTCCGCTTTGGGCTGGCGTCGCCCCCGGTTCGGAAGGCAAACAGGGTGAAAAAGAACAGGTCACCTACCCCCATTGCCTTTCGCGAAATAGGCCCGCCATCAGGCCCGGCCTGTGACCCTAATCGGCAACGGGTGTTGCCAAGCCTCGCCCATTTGGCGCTCACTGCTTTAGAAAAGCAAAACGCCGCGCCAGGTGAACCAGCGCGGCGTCGTTTGCGACCGGGTGAGGCTGTCAGCCTCGCGGCGGGACGATCAGCTTGGTGCGGATATGCACCCCCACCTCCACCGGGTCGAAATAGATGAAGTGGCCGACCCGGTGAAAGGGAATGCGACGGAGCTTCGTCCAGTCCCGCAGGGTGCGAATTGAAGGCTCCTTGCCCTTGGGGAAGATGCCGCAGGCCCGGAGGCCGACGATGTCGGTGAGCTGACTGGTGAGGGTGGCGGTGGGCAGTGGCGTTTCCATGCCCTTGCGCGGCGGTCAACCGCGCCTTCTGCCCTCCCCGAAGCGCGCCCCCCTCCGCGCCTCGGGAAGGGCACAATCACGCAGCCACCAACAAGGCCGGAGCCGTTGCCACCGTGCCGGCCGCCCGCTTGGGCAGGATGCCGAAGAACTGCTCGGCCTCTTCCTTGCTTTTCAGGTCGAGGTAATGCTTGCGGATGATGCTTTCGGAATTGCCCGCTTGCAGCGCGGCTTCGCCGAGGGAGCGGAATTTGGCGACGAACATGGAAATGAACGTGTGGCGCATGATGTCGTGCGACAGGCCAAACTGCTTGGCGATCTTGGCGCGGATGTTCTGGAAGTTGGCCGGGATGATAATGGGGAAACGCTCCAGCGGATAGGCGCGGAGCCAAGCCGCGAGGTTGGGCTGGATGGTCACGTTGCGCGGCATCCGCACCTTGGACACCTCGGGCTCGATGCGGATGACACCGGTGTCGAGCCGGACTTGCTCGGGACGGAGCCTCCCAATCTCGCCCGTGCGCACACAGGGCCGGATGCCCGCGAACAGGCACAGGGCGAAGTAGGGCACGAGCGCGCCGTCGCGATAGCCCTCAAGGTAGGCCATGAGTTCGGCGGCTCGCTGGGCCGTCAGGGTCTGCGCCGAGCCGCGCCGATGGGCGATCCGATGATGCGGCACTTTTTCAATCGGATTTTTCACGATCCAATCCTTTTGCAGGGCGAACTTGAAAAAGGTGCCGAGCAGGCCCCGCCGGTTGTTCTGGCTCTTGAGCGATGGCATACCCCGCTCGCAAAAAGCCTGGAGCTGCGGAGCCGAAAGCTGCGCGACCGAGCAGCCCGGATGATGCGCCTGCAACAACGCAAGTTCCTTCCTGATGTTGTTGACCTGACAGGCCGAAATCAGGCTGCGGTCGCGCTCCCGGCCTTTGGAGGCCAGATCCTCGGCCACGGCGGCCGGGAGAGGTTGGTCGCGGTCGGGCG
>CAIXIZ010000151.1 GCA_903919625.1 uncultured Verrucomicrobiota bacterium | reverse complement strand
GTGCGCCTAAAAATTTCGCGCCAGCGGGCCCGGAAGCGCGTCAAATGCAACTGATGAACGAAGGTGAAAAATTCCATTGGGAGCTGAAAAAGGAACCACCGAAGGATAGGAATCGGACTGACGAGGCGGACAGATAGCTGACGCTGGGCTTGCGGTCGGGTTTCGATTTCAGCGATGGTAGTGTCTTAAAAGTTCAGCAAAAAGGCGAATCATGGTAGGTGGTTGGGTGACAAAACCTAAAACCACCAATAAAGGAAAAACCATGATCCGCCCGAAGCGAAACGATGAACCGATTCAGCTAACAAAACAAGATTTGATGAAGCTACTGACCGAAGACGATGCGATGAAGCATCTGCTGCAAAAGTTGCTGCAGGAGGTGCTTGAGGCCGAGATGGAGACGGCGCTGCAGGCTAGCAAAAGCGAGCGAACGGGAGGCCGCTTAGGCTACCGCAGTGGGCATTATCCCCGAACGCTGGTGACCCGAGTGGGAAAGCTGGAACTGAAGGTACCGCAGGACCGCCAAGGCCGGTTTTCAACCGAACTGTTTGAGCGTTATCAACGCAGTGAGAAAGCGCTGGTTGCGGCCCTCATGCAGATGTACGTGCAAGGTGTATCCACTCGCCGGGTGAAGACGATCACCGAGGAACTGTGCGGCCATGAATTTAGTGCGAGCGCCATCAGCGAACTGAACGTCAAGATGGACGAGGAACTGAAACGCTTCATGCACCGCCGGCTGGATGAGGCGTATCCGTACATCATCCTTGATGCGCGTTACGAACGGGTCCGGGAAAACGGCGTCGGCCAAAGCCGAGCGGTCTTGATCACGCTCGGCATCGGTTGGGACGGCCGCCGGCATGTGCTCTCCGTCGAGCTCGCCAACCGAGAAAGCACCGGGAGCTGGAAAGAGCATCTGCTGCGGCTCAAAGAGCGTGGTCTGCACGGGGTTCAACTCGTGGTGAGCGACGATCACGCCGGGCTCAAACGCGCGATCATGGAAGCCTTACCGGAAGCGCATTGGCAGCGTTGCTACGTGCACTTCCTGCGCAACGCCCTCGATTATCTGCCCCGTAAACAAGCCGACGATTGCTTAGTTGAGCTACGCTGGATCTACGATCGGCATGATGCCAATGAAGCGCGCCACGATCTGGCCGCCTGGCTCGCGCGTTGGCAGGATAAACACCCGAAACTGTGTGCCTGGGTCGAGGCGAACATCGACGAGACGTTCGCGTTTTATCGACTGCCCCGCGCTCATCATAAACACCTCAAATCAACCAACCTACTCGAGCGCTTAAATCAGGAGATCAAACGCCGTACACTGCTGGTACGCATCTTCCCCGACGAAGCCAGCTGCCTGCGGCTGGTCCAAGCCCTCGCCGTCGAAACCCACGAAGAGTGGGTCGATGAAAACCGGTACCTGAACATGGACCTACTCCGCGATCAGCACAAACACCCCGCGCCTCAAACCCGCGCCGCCTAACTCAAACCACTCACCCAGGAAAGGGAGGTGGCTTCGCCCCCTCCCTTAACCCTCCCCATAAATCTTTTTATCTCATCCAGCCGCATACCACCGATCCCCTTTTTGCAGAACTTGATGGACACAACTGTTTCATTTATGGTCGCGGCCCGCAAAAACCCGAAACCGTCTCGCAAAAATACGCCCTCAGACTGCCAAAGCTAACCCATGCCCATTCCAAGTTTCATTCGCCAACGACGAACCCCATGCACTTTTGCTGCGGGACAAATTCTCAACGGCTTTATTAACTGCACGTTTATGACCTGTCTGTTCGGGAGCATAGCCCTGGGACAGGCAATGCGAGCGCAAACCAATACGGAAGTGCCAGAGTATCCGTCCTCCAAAGATCAGGCAAACAGGGGATCACTCGAAAACCCCGCTGTGACCGGACTTCAAAACCTCTTGAGCGCAGGGCTGAACGATTGGTCAATCTTCACCGAAGCAACCTTCATAGATCAAGGACACGGTGGGTTTCCCGCAGCCTACCACGGACCCAACAGCTTCCAGAACACACGGGAGGTGGAGCGCACTTTTTCGTATTCGCTCTATCTTGATCGCAGGCTTTGGCGGGGTGGTGAGTTGGTTTTCAATCCGGAGATCTTTCAGGGTCATGGGCTCAGCGAGACGCTGGGAGTCGCCGGATTCCCCAACGGTGAGGCGGTGAAATCTGGGTTTCCTAATTTCCGTTACAACACCTCCCGGCTGTTCCTGCGCCACGTGATCGGGCTCGGCGGTGAAAAGGACAAGCTAGAGAGGGACGTGAACCAAGTGTCCGAAGAAGTTGATGTTAATCGGCTGACTCTTTCGGTCGGCAAATTCTCCGCCAATGACTTCTTTGACGGCAACACCTATGCGCACGATCCGCGGACCCAATTTATGAATTGGTCGCTATGGGAGAGTACCGGGTGGGACTATCCTGCTGATGCGGTTGGTTTCACTTCCGGCATGGTCGTTGAATGGAATACTCCGAACACCACGCTGCATTACGGAATCTTCCTGGAACCAAATCAGCCAAACGGCTTCACCATGGACATGCATCTCGCCAAGGCCCACGGGCAGATTCTCCAACATGACTACCGCTACAAATCGGGAAGCCTCAACGGCACAGTGCGCTCCTTTGCCTACTGGAATCAGGCGAATATGGGCAACTTTGCCCGAGCAACAGAGACGGCTACAGCCACCGGCAAGCCGGTCGATATTGCCGCTACCCGCGCTTACCGTTCAAAGGTGGGTTTCGGGGTTAGCTGGGATCAAGAGTTGGCCACCAATTTGGGAGCCTTTGCTCGGATCAGTTGGAACGATGGCCGGTCCGAGAATTGGGCGTTCACGCAAGTAGATCGTTCCATCGCCGCAGGCTTGAGCGTCAAAGGCGGAGGCTGGAATCGCCCCGACGACGTCTTTGGTTTAGGGATCGCGGTTGACGGGCTTTCCCCGGAACAGCGCGACTATCTCGCGGTCGGCGGCACCGGGCTGATTGTAGGCGACGGGGCCCTCCGGTACCACACCGAACAGATCCTCGAAACCTATTATGCCTTTCAAGCGCAGAAATGGCTGCAACTGAGCATTGATTACCAATACATTCGCAACCCGGCCTACAACGCAGACCGAGGTCCTGTTTCAATCTATGCTGTTCGCGCGCATGTTCAATTTTGAGAGAACTGAAAGTCTTCAATTTCGTTCATCTAGGACAATGTCCTAGAGGGAAAACAGCCTAGGTCCTATATCTTTCCGATTTGCTGAATGTTATAATGGTTCGATGCGTCGGAAGTTTTCCACCTGCCTCATCCTTTTTTCACTAGGCCACTGTGCCATCTTTGCCGATTTCGTGCCCACCAGTCCGCTGACGTTGGCGCAGGCGCAACAGCTGGCCTTGCGCAACAACGCCGACCTCCGCATCGCGCAGTCTCAGGCGGACGCCGCCCTGGCGCAATTGCGGGTCGTACGCGAATATCCGAATCCCGTCGCCGGCTATTCCGTGAGCAAGATAAATACTGACAGCCGCAGCAACGCCACGGTCATAGGCGGAGGATATTGGAGCAAGAGCTACGACTCCATTTTCTCGCTCAGTCAGTTTATCGAACTGGGCAAACGCGGGGTCCGTCGAGCTTCGGCCGAAGCTGGAGCTCGTTCCGCCGAGGCTCTCCGCGATGACTCGCGCCGTCTGCTGCTGCAAGCGGTCGATCAGCTTTATCTCGCCGCAGTGGAGGCACGCGAGGAAGAACGAGTGCTCACCGAGTCGGCGACATCATTGCACCGGGAGGCCGGCATCGCCGCCACCCGTTATCATGCGGGTGACATTGCGGCCTCAGAGCAGGCGCAGATTGAGATCGCCGCAGCCCAGTTGGAACTCTCGGCCGCCTCGGCCCGGGCCAACGCCCGTGGCGCCCTCGTGGCACTGGAAAAGCTTCTTGGACTGACCGAACCCCGTGGCGAAACAATACTCGTTGATTTACTCAGCCCTGCCGCCATACCGCCAATTATCTCGACAGCCGCCGTCGGTTCCCGTCCGGATATTGTCGCGGCCGAAGCCAGCCTCACCAAAAGCGAAGCGGATCTGACGCTTCAGCGCCATGGGGCGATCCCAGATCTGACGGTCTCGCTGCAATACGAACATCAGCCACCCGACCAGCCAAACACCGTTGGCCTGGCGGTCTCGTTTCCCTTGCCGATTTGGAATCGCAACACGGGCAATATTCTTGCCGCACAGGCCGCACGCAGTGAGGCGCAGGCCCAGCTCGACAAGGTCCGCACCCAGGTCTCGGCGGAAATCGCCACCGCCCGACTTGCCTTCGATGAGGCCCACACCCGCGCCGACACCTACGAGCACGACCTGCAACCGAAATCCGCCGCAATCATCAAATCAGTGACCTATGCCTACGACAAAGGCGGCGCCGCGCTCGTCGAACTTCTGGCGACCGAACGCAACGACAACGACATCCGCCTCGCGACCGCCCGCGCCCAAGCCGACGCCGCCACTGCCGCCTTTGCCCTCGCCTCCGCCCTCAACCGGATCGAGCCAATTGCCGACCGCAACAATACCCGCTGAACCCTCTTCCAATCATGTCACACAAATTTTCCCGCTTGGTCCCAACTGTTGCGCTTCTGCTTATCGCCGCTTGCTCCAAGTCCCCGAATCCCAGCGCCGCGTCGGCCAGCCCCACCGTGACCAGTGATCGCGTGGTCTTTCCCGCAGATTCGCCGCAACGCGCCGCGCTCACCGTCACGACCGTGGAGCCATGCACGACCGAAGTGCATCGTCTGACCGGTCGGCTCGCGTGGGATGAGGACGCCACCGTGCGCATCTATACGCCGGTAGCCGGCCGGGTGCGCTCGGTCACGGTCGCACTCGGAGAGCAGGTTGCAGCGCAAGCTGCGCTGGCGCGGATCGATTCGCCCGACTTCGGCCAGGCCCAGGCCGATGCCCGGAAAGCCGGGGCGGATCTGTTGCTGGCGGAGCGGACGCTGGCACGTTCCAAGGATCTGTTCGAACACGGTGCCGCAGCTCGCAAGGATCTGGACGCAGCGGAGGACGCCTACGCCGGGGCCCAATCTGAGCAGCAGCGCGCCGCCGCCCACCTCGCCCTTTACGACATGGCGCCCACAGGCAGCGTCGACGGTTTCTTCACGTTGCGCACGCCGCTCGCTGGCGTCGTGGTTGAAAAAAACATCAACCCAGGCCAGGAACTGCGATCTGACCTCATGCTCGCCAACGCGCCCCAACTGCTAGCGCCACAATTCATCGTCTCCAATCCCCATCGACTCTGGGTAGTGCTCGATATCACAGAGCTCGATATGGGTCTCTTGCAGCCCGGACAGGAACTGTCCGTGCGCAGCCGGGCCTTTCCCGATCACTCATTTTCCGGCCGGCTTGACTCGCTCGGTCAGTCACTTGATCCCGCCACGCGGACCGTAAAGGCCCGTGGCTTCGTCGACAACGCCGCGCTTCTGCTCAAAGCCGAAATGTACGTTGAAGTGGAAATCAACGTACCGGAAACCGGCGGGACCACCTTTGCAGTCGCAAGTACCGCGGTATTTACCAAGGAAGGAAAACACTATGTGTTCATCGAGACGGTGCCGGGCAGTTTTGAACGCCGCGAAATCGAACCCGGCACCGAGTTTGGCGGGCGAATTCTCATTCACCGCGGCCTGAGCCCGCACGACCGCGTGTTGACCGAGGGCAGCCTGCTGGTGGAAGCGGTGCTCGAGACGGGAGGCAAGACGTGATTCGCACGCTCATCACTTACGCGTTGCGGCATCGGCCCATCGTGCTGGCGCTGCTCGCAATCTCTGTGTTTGCAGGCGTCAACGCCTATCGGAACCTTCCCATTGAAGCCTATCCGGACGTCACCAACGTCTCGGTGCAAATCATCACTCTTTTTCCTGGCCATGCCGCCGAAGAGGTTGAACGCCTCGTCACCATTCCGCTGGAGAATGAGATGAACGGCATCCCGAAACGGGTCTCGATGCGCTCCGTTTCACTGTTCGGCCTTTCGCAGATCACGCTCGTGTTCGAGGACGACGCCCAGGGCGACTACGTGCGCAACCAGGCGTTCCAGCACCTCGCCGCCGTCAACCTGCCGGCCGGCGCGCAGGCGAGCCTTTCGCCCGATGCGACGCCAGTCGGTGAAATTTACCGATACTCGCTCAAGGCCCCGTCCGGCTATCCCCTCGTCGAGCTGAAAGCGATGGAGGACTGGATCGTCGAGCGCCAGCTCCGCACCGTGCCCGGCGTGGTGGACGTGGTCGGTTTCGGCGGGCCGACAAAACAATACCAGGTGCTCATTGATCCCACCAAACTCAAGTCCTACGGGATTTCGCTCGCGCAGGTCTTTACCTCGCTCAGCAACGGAAACCGCAACGCTGGCGGTTCCTACATCGAACACGGTTCGGAAATGTATGTCGTGCGCGGCCTCGGCTTCGTGCGCAACATCGAGGACATCGCGGGTATCGCCGTAGACACGCGCAACGGCACCCCCATCCGCATCAGCGATGTCGGCTCGGTGGTGATTGGCAACCAGCTGCGGCTCGGTCAGGTCGGTCTGGCCGCGCCCGGCCAGCCGGATCAGAACGATATCGTACAGGGCATCGTCCTCCTGCGCAAAGGCGAGAACGCCCTGCAGGTGCTCGAAGGCGTGCGGGCCAAGGTTGACCAGATCAACGCGCACTATCTGCCCACGGGGGTCCGGATGGTGCCACACTATGATCGCACGGAACTTATTGACCGCACGCTGCACAATGTCCGCCGGAACATGCTCGAAGGTATCGCCTTCGTGCTGGCCGTGCTGGTGCTTTTTCTCGGACTCGGACATGTCCGCTCCGCGCTGGTGGTCGCGGCCGTCGTTCCGCTCGCACTGCTTGGCGCGTTCCTGCTGCTCGATCTGCGCGGCATCCCGGCCAACCTGATTTCGATGGGCGCGATTGACTTTGGCATCATCGTCGACTCCGCGGTCGTCATCATCGAGAACGTCCTGCGTCTGCGGGCCGAGCGGCTGGGCAAGAAATCAAGCCTTAAGCAACTTATCATCGACGGCGGGGCGCAGATGGGAAGACCGATCCTATTTTCGAAAGCGATTTTGCTCACGGCTTTCATCCCGCTCTACACTATGCAGCGCGTGGAGGGGAAAATCTTCCGGCCCATGGCCCTCACCCTGACCTTCGCGCTCATCGCCGGCACGCTGCTGGCGCTGACCGTCGTGCCCGTGCTCGCAAGCTTCTTCATCCGCGAAGCCGGCGGCGCCGAGCACGATTCCTGGCTCGTCAGCAGGCTGCGCGCCCTTTACCGACCCCTACTCGCACGGGCCCTCGCCGCGAAACGCCTCTTGCTGGCGCTGGCCCTGGCCGCGCTCGCCGGCGCCGGGGCGCTGCTGTTCGTGATCGGTTCCGAATTCCTGCCCAAGCTCGACGAAGGTTCGCTTTGGGTGCGCGTTTTCATGCCGCAATCCATTTCCCCGAGTGCGGCGGCCCGCGTCACGCGCCAGGCCCGGCAGATCATGGCCTCGTTTCCGGAAGTGAAGACGGTGATCAGCCAGCTCGGCCGGCCCGACGACGGTACGGACGTCAACGGCTTTGATGTCGCCGAGTTCAGCGTCAACCTGAAGCCCCGTGAAGAGTGGACGACCGCGTCTGATCGCGATGGATTGATCCATGCGATGGCCGGCCGGCTGGCCGACATCCCCGGAATTGAAACCCAGTTCAGCCAATACATTGAAGACAACGTCAACGAGGCCATTTCGGGCATCAAGGCCGAGCTCAGCGTCAAGATTTACGGCGAGGAGCCGGAAAAACTGCAGGCCGCGGCAGACCAGATCGCCGAGCTGATCAAGACCGTCCCGGGCGCGACCGACGTCGGCACGGAAGAACTGCTCGGCCAGCCGCAGGTGCAGATCGTGATGGATCGCGCGGCCATCGCTCGGGCGGGGCTGACTGTTTCCGACGTCCAGTCGGTGGTGGAGACGGCGCTCGGCGGCAGCGTGGCCACGCAGGTATTGCAGGGCGAACGGACCTTCGATCTCGTCGTAAAACTCGCGCCCCGTGCCGTGCTTGATCTCGATTCGATCCGCAAGATTCCGGTTTTCGGTGCCAACGGCGAACGACTCACGCTGGAAGCGCTGACGGCGGTGGATGTGCGGCCGGGCTTTGCGCGAATCTACCGCGAGGAAAACGCCCGGCGCATCGCGGTGAAATTTTCCGCCCGCAACCGTGACCTCGGCTCGCTTGTGGCCGAGGCACAGCACAAAGTCGACGCGACGGTTCATCTCCCGGCCGGCTATCGGCTGGAGTGGACCGGCTCGTTCGAAAACCAGCAGCGGGCGCAAAAGCGTCTGCTCATCATCGTGCCGATCACGCTCGCAGCCATTTTCTTTTTATTATTCACCGCGTTCGACTCGGGCTGGCTGGCGGGATTGATCCTCTGCGTCGTGCCGTTCGCCGCCATCGGCGGCATCGTGGCGCTGCCGCTCGCGGGCCTGACCCTCTCGGTGTCCGCGCTTGTGGGCTTCATCGCGCTGTTCGGCGTCTCAGTACAAAACGCTGTTTTGCTCGTCGAACGCATCCGGGAGCTGCGGCGCGAGGGACATCCGATGGACCTGGCCGTGCGCGAAGGAGCCTCCTCCCGCATGCGGCCGGTCATCATGACCGCCGCGATGGCAGCGCTCGGGCTGCTGCCCGCGGCTCTGTCGCACGCGGTCGGCGCGGAAACCTCACGTCCCTTTGCCGTAGTGATTGTCGGCGGACTGGTCACCGCTACCCTCGTGACCCTGTTCATTCTGCCGGCGCTCTATCCGTTTATTGAAAAGCGGATCAACCCAAACCACGAGCCGGAGCCCAAGACGACATCATAAACGTCCAGCGGTCAAATGAGCCTCACCCTTCCCCCACGAGACGCGCCCTCCGCCCTGACGACAACCACGCTCACCTGGCCGCCACGATTTTCGCCCACCGTCTTCGCCCAAAATTCCGACCCAACCCGCTCGCCTTCCGGCAAGCCCCATGAACAACCCACTACGCTTCCTCAGACTGTCTAGTGCCGTCCTTCCCGTCGCGCTGCTGCTCAGCGGTTGCGCGGAAATTCCTCAACCACCCCCGGAAGTCGCCTCAATCACCCTGACCAAGGTCAACTCGGATCGAGTTGTCCTCCGAGATGTCGGTTTCGAGCAAAGGAACGGCCGGTTGTTTCTGCGGGGTCATGTTTACCGACACTATCCCGCCGCCTATGACGACACCTCCATGACGCATCTCACGATAACATTTCTTGGTGCCAGGGCCGAACACCTTCTGGAATTGCCCGCCGAGTTTGCGCCTGGGAAAATTCCCCGCTGGGCCCGCATGCCGGGGTTTTCTGTCTTTTCCGTTCCACTGGATAGATTGCCATTGGGCACCCAATGCATTCTAATCCGGGCCTACGACGATTTCGCGACAAATCCAACTCCTCGCTCCAGCGCATCGTCGGCTGCGCATGCATTCTGAACCAAGGGTAATTTCTTTATGAACAAGCCTTCATTTCTTGCCCGCCCCGAAGCGGCCATGAGCCTTCTCACCTCCCGGGCCGATCCAATGCTAAGGAGCCAACTCACTTTGGCGACTTGCGCTCTCGTGATCGTGATCGGGCTTGCTGATTTCAAACTGGGGACGGAAGTGTCGATGCAGGTATTCTATTTCCTTCCCGTCGTGCTAGCTGTGATCGCGCGTGGGTGGATATTTGGCATCGGTATATCCGTCGCTTGCGTAACCATCTGGGTAGGCGGTGACATCGCCGCCGGAGCACGCTACTCTTCACTCGTAGTTCCGTTATGGAATGCCTCGATTACCCTGACTACTTACCTCGTGCTCGTTTGGCTGCTTTCCATCCTGATTCACCTCCAGCACGATCTTGAGCAACGAGTCGAACAACGGACATCCGCGCTCGCCAGTGAGATTGCCGAACGCAAACGGCTGGAAAAAAACATCCTCGAAATCAGTGAACGCGAGCGGCGCAGCATCGGACACGATCTCCATGACGGACTCAGCCAGCATCTCACCGGCACCGCCATCACGGGGCAACTGCTGGCTGACCGGTTGCAGGAGCGCAGCGCCGAGGAAACCGACGACGCACGGAAGCTGGTCAATTTGGTCAAGACCGCGATTGCTCAGACGAGGCAAATGGCGAAGGGCCTGCTGCTCGCCGATATCGACGCTGAAGGCCTACTTTCGGCCTTGTCAGAATTCTGCGCCACAACCACCGAGCAATTCCGCGTCACCTGTACCTTTGTCAACAAGGATCCACCCGTGTCCCTTCCGTCTGACAACGGAGTGTCCAGCCACCTTTTTCGCATCGCCCAGGAGGCCGTCCGCAATGCGGTCCGGCATGGCGGTGCAAAGCACATCGATGTCAGTTTGCACACCCGGAACCACTGCCTCACCCTCATGGTCCAGGACGACGGTTCCGGTCTGCCACCCGCCTCACAGCGCGGTGAAGGCCTGGGCTTGCGCATCATGGCTCACCGCGCGCAGATGATCGGAGCGACCTTCGCCATTGAGCGTTTGCCCACTGGCGGCACCATTGTCCGTTGTCTGCTCCCCCTCTCCTCCAATGAATGACGCCGTTTCCAAACCGTTGACGCCACGCGACCGGTCGCGCGTTTTCGTGGTTGATGACCATCCACTCGTACGCGAGTCCCTCGTGACGCTAATCGGCCGCCAGCCCGATCTCCTCGCCTGTGGTCAGGCAGGTGACAGTGCCACCGCCTTCGCCGCAATGATGCGCGAGCCGGTCGATGTTGCCGTGGTAGACATAGCGTTGCCGGGCGAGTCAGGTCTGGAACTGATCAAAAGGCTGCAGGCCCTCTCGCCAGTACCGCGTGTTCTCGTGCTCTCGATGCATGATGAGGCGTTCTACGCTGAACGGGCGCTGCGGGCGGGCGCGATGGGCTACGTGATGAAACAGGAAACCACGGACAAGGTGCTTGTGGCCATCCGCCAAATCCTGCGGGGACATCTCTATGTGAGCGAGGAACTGTCTGCAAAGTTTGCCCAAAAATACTTTGACGCCCGGGATCCGAATGATCTCTCGGTCATGGGTCAGCTCAGCGACCGCGAACTGGATGTTTTCCGGTTGATCGGGCTTGGTTACGAAACGAAACGCATCGCCGATGACCTGTGTATCAGCATGAAGACCGTCCAGGCCCACTGCGCGAACATGAAGCAGAAGCTTGGGCTGGAAAATTCAACCGAGCTCATTCGGGAGGCCGTGCGGTGGGTGGAAGCGACCGGAACGCCAAAAAATAATTGAAGGACGAATTCTGCCAACCATTGCCCATCATGACCACGATCACTTACCACCCCAAAACCCCTACTGCGGCTGCGCATGCGCTCTTCCCTTTCTCGTATTCGCCCCGCACCTTCCACCTTACCCCATGATCGAAGTCAAAAATCTCGTCAAAACCTACGGTGCGAAACGCGCGGTTGACGGCGTGTCGTTCCGCGTCAATCGCGGCGACATTCTCGGATTCCTCGGACCGAACGGCGCTGGCAAGTCGACAACCATGCGAATGATCGCGGGCTTCCTATATCCCGACGAAGGTACGGCCACGGTCGGCGGGATTGACGTGACGGTGGATCCGGTGGCGGTAAAACGCCAGCTTGGCTATATGCCGGAAAATTCTCCGGTGTACCCCGAGATGACGGTCGAGGAATACCTCGGCTTCATCGCCGAAGTCCGCGGCTTCTGCTCCGCGGCCGCCAGGCGCGCTCAGGTCGATCTGGCGATTTCGCGCACGCAGCTGGTGACCGTGCGCCAACAGGTCATTGAAACGCTCTCGAAAGGCTACAAACAACGCGTCGGCCTCGACGAACCGACGGACGGGCTCGACCCCAATCAGAAGAACGAGGTGCGCTCGCTCATCAAGAGCATGGCGCAAGATAAAGCCGTCATTCTCTCGACGCATATTCTCGAAGAAGTCGATGCCATCTGCACCCGCGTTATCATCATCTCGCAGGGCCGGGTGGTCGCAGACGAAACCCCCGCCGAACTGCGGGCCCGCGTCCCTGGGGCGCGTTTTCGATCCCTGCCCGGCGCCGCGCGTCCGGGCGAGCCTGTCTCTCATTCAACCTAACTCAATCATGTCATTTTTCAGTCGCTTCATTTCCTTTTCCGTTTTGCTGACGTTTGCGGCGGTCGCCACGAACGCCCAAACCACGCCCGCTACGCCTGACCCTACCTCCGGTGATACGCTCAAGCTTGATCCATTCATCGTAAACGGCAAACTCGACCAAGCCCGGGAGAGCATCGTGCCCGAATTAGGAGCATCGTCCTTCCATATCGATATGCAGCAAATTCAGGTTCTGCCCCAGGGGGCAGACGCACCTTTTAATCAGGTGCTGTTGCGCGTGCCGGGTGTCGCAGCGGACTCCTCGGCCAACGGCGATCTTCACGTTCGGGGTGAACACGCCAACCTGCAGTATCGCATCAATGATGTCCTTCTGCCGGAGGGCATCTCCGGCTTCGGGCTGGAGCTCGACCCCCGGTTCGTCAACAGCCTGGAGTTCGTCACCGGTTCGCTACCGGCACAATACGGCTTCCGCACGGCGGGCGTCGTGGACATCCACACGAATATCGGCACCAACGACCAGAGCGGCAGTTTCTCCCTGTATGGCGGCAGCTTTGGCACTGTCCGCCCGACGTTCTCCGCCAGCGGGATGGCGGGCAAGGTGAGCTACTTCGTCGATGGCAGCTACGATCACAACGATCTCGGCATCGAGAACCCGACGGACAGCGCCAAGGCCATCCACGACACGACCAATCAGAGCAAACTGTTCTCCTATTTCTCCGGCCTTCTTGACGATCAAAGCCGCCTCACGGTAATGCTGAGCGCCTCCGACAGCAAATTCGAGGTTCCCAACACCCCGGGCCTGGACTCCGGCACCTCCCCGAATGGCACGCAGTGGGTGCCGGGAAACTTCGATTCGAGCAACCTGAACGAGAACCAGCATGAGCAGAACTATTTCGGCGTCGTCAGTTATCAGAAATCGGTCGGCGGCCTGAACTATCAGGCTTCCCTCATCGGCCGCGACAGCCAGGTGCATTTCACTCCCGATCCGGTCGGCGATCTTTATTTCAACGGCGTGGCGAGCGACGTGGCGCGCAAGCTCCAGTCCGCCGGCCTGCAGATTGACGCCAGTGACTCGCTCACCGATCGTCATACCCTTCGCGGCGGCGTGATGTTGCTGCATGAATCGGTGAGCACCGACTCGGTCACGACGGTTTTTCCGGTGGGTGGCAATGGTGACGCCACCGGTCCGGCCTTCAAGATCACGGACAACCAAAGGCTCTACGGATTGTTTGCCGGCGTCTATCTGCAGGACGAATGGAAGGCCACTTCTAGCCTGACGATCAACTGGGGTGCTCGCTTCGATGTTTTCAACTCATCGTTCGACAACGAGAACCAGCTCAGCCCGCGCGTGAATCTCATCTACAAGGTGTCGGACTCGACGACCCTGCACGCCGGCTACGCGCGCTATTTCACGCCGCCGCCGGTGGAAAACGTGCCAGCCAGCACCGTGATCGCATTCGACAACACCTCAAACGCAGCGCTCTCTGACCAGGCCGACCCGGTCAAGGCCGAGCGGGCGAACTATTTTGACGTGGGCATCTCCCAGGTGGTGGCACCGGGGTTCCAAGTGGGGCTAGACGGCTACTACAAGCGGGCCAAGAACCAGCTGGATGACGGCCTATTCGGCCAGACCCTGATTCTCTCGGCGTTCAACTACGCGGAGGGAGAGATCTATGGGGTGGAACTGACTGGCTCCTACACCCACGGAGGGTTCTCCACTAACCTGAACCTCGCCCACTCCGTCGCGAAGGGGAAGGACTGGATTTCGTCACAGTTCCTCTTCGACCCGACCGATCTGGCCTATGTCCACTCGCATTGGATCGCCTTGGACCATGACCAAACGCTGACCGGCTCCTTTGGCATGTCGTATCACTGGAACACCAGTCACGGCGATACCCGGGTCTATGTCGATTCGCTCTACGGCAGCGGTCTGCGAACCGACGCCACCGCGGCCGACGGCTCTACCATCCCGAATGGCGGGACCGTTCCGTCATACTTCACTGTCAGCGTCGGTGCCGAAAAGAGCTTCAAGGTCGGTCACAACCGGTTTTGGAAGGTTCGGCTCGATGTCGTAAATCTCGCAGACAAGTCGTATCAGTTACGCGATGGCTCCGGCGTCGGGGTCAACGCCGCGCAATACGGCATGCGCCGCGGCATCTTCGGCTCGGTGGGCTACACCTTCTAATATTCCGTTATGCCAACCAATCCCCACAGGGCTGGTCCAACACCTCCATTCCTATGGATGATTTAAATTCTAGCTCAAAGAGTAAGCTTTTCAAAACTCCTGCAGTAGAACGTTTAGCTCTTGAGGGTATGCGATTTGCATTTGGGTATGCTGCATCTCCACGCT
>CAIXIZ010000150.1 GCA_903919625.1 uncultured Verrucomicrobiota bacterium | reverse complement strand
CCTTGGCCTGGCCCTGTTGTTTTTCGGCGGGTCCAAGCTCCCCTCGCTGGCCAAGGGTCTTGGCCAGTCCGTCAAGGAGTTTAAAAAGGCCGCCAAGGAAACCGACGACGTGGTGAAGTAGCCTGCTCCCCATGCAATCCATTCCCCTGCTGGCGGCCTTTGGCATCGGCGGCACCGAGTTGCTCATCATCCTCGGCCTGGCCCTGTTGTTTTTCGGCGGATCCAAGCTCCCCTCGCTGGCCAAGGGTCTCGGCCAGTCCGTCAAGGAGTTTAAGAAAGCCGCCAAAGAGGGCGATGATGATGAGGAGAAAACCACCGAGGCCAAGAAATCCGACACCCCAAAATCCGGTCACGGTCCGAACTGAGGTACTGTCGTCACGTTTCCCGTTCTTATCCAGACGTGGCCATCGGGCCGCGTCTTTTTTTGTCACCGGACCAGGTCTCCTTGCCGCTCAGGCCGGACTATGGGGCCAAGAGATCGATCGCAAAGCTTTCCCCGGCCTGACCCGCGGGGTCGAGCAAGGTGACATAGGCCTTGAAGTTGAACGGCGGCGTCACGACCAGCGATGAAGTCAGCATCAGGCCATCACCCGCCGGAGCAAGCCCGGCATGCTGCTCCCCCTTGCGATTCACGGCCGTCCAGCGCACGGCTGCCCCGGCCGCATCGGATTTTTCCGGTTTTTTATCCTTGTTGTAAAAACGCAGTTTGAAATTGCCGTCCTCGATGGCGAGGCCGAGCCAGCGGCCATCCTTGCGGGCCACCGCCACGCCTTTGATGGGTTCCTCCGATGCGGCCGCTTTTTTTGTCTCCTTGCCACCGGGACGGCTGGGAGCGGGCATCGGGGCATATTGCGCACTCAGCCCTGCGGCCAACCCGAGCCCAAGCGCGAGGCAGAGGGTGCGGAGGAGGAAACCCAAGGTCATTTTCATGACCTGAACATGGCCGGTTTGCGTCCATGGGCAAGCATCAGCTGGCCGGCGCTGTGTTCCGGGCTTGAACCGGCTGCGACCAGCCGGCAACCTGGATGCATGAAATGGCTGCCCCTGCTCCTGGTCGCATTGCTCGTGCCGGTCCTTGCCTGGCCCGCCAAGCTCCCGTCTTCGCTGCTGCCGGCCGTGGAGATGCCGATGATCCCTTCCGTCAAACTCACCAACGGGCGGACGTTGAAACAGGTCATCATCATCTCAACCACTCACGATACCGTCACCGTTCAATGCAGCGAGGGCCTGGTGACGGTGCCATTTTCCGTCCTCCCGGACAGCCTGCTCGTTGAACTGCAAAATATCCGGCCGAAGGATGACCTGAAGATCAAGGTCAGAGGCGCGTTGACGGTCACTCCTGCCGAGCCCGCCGATCCGAATGCCAAGGCCGGTTCCCTCGTGCCCAAACAAATCTATACCGGCCGGGTGGCGCTGGCCGATGGCTCAAAGCTGGGCAAGCCGCTCGAGAAAGTCCAGGTGCTGGCGGTCAGGCTCTCCGATTTTGCCAAATATGACGTGGAGCGGCTCAAACTGCACGGGGCTGAGATCGACCAGGCAGTGGAAAAAATGAAAAACAGCCCGGCGGGTGCGGCCCGCGATGCCGCCCAGGCTGAGGCCATGCTCGCAGTCTTCAATTCCATTGATCCGCCGCCGCCCTATGTCGCCACGGACCTGACCGAGGCCAACGGGCGCTTTACCCTCACCTGTGACGTCCCGCCGGGCACGGATATCGTGCTGGTGGCACGAACCCAGACGACCATGGGCAAATCACCGGTCTCCCTGGTTTGGGTCGGCGTTGCCCAGGCCGGTCAGCCCGCCATGCTCGACAACAACGTTTTGCTCTACCGGTGAAACCAGCGTACGGCCATTTCTGGCCGAACGGGCAGAACACGGATAATTGCAGATACCCGATGGGTCGCGTGCCTGGCATCTGGCCTTTGACTGGGTGCCTTTAAAAGGCGTTAAGCCGCATCATGCGCAGTTTAGACCTGTTCAAGATCCAGGGCGATAAATCTTTATCACGGTTTCATTCGTCTCCAGCCGGGGGCCGCCGATCAGATCCACGCAATAGGGGATGGCCGGAAACACTGCCTCCAGGTTTTCCCGGATGGCCTTGGGCCGGCCGGGCAGATTCACGATCAGGGTCTTGCCGCGCACACCGGCCGTTTGCCGTGACAAGATGGCCGTTGGCACAAATTTGAGCGAGGTCGCGCGCATCAGTTCGCCGAAACCGGGCAGCATTTTCTCGCAGACGGCCGACGTCGCCTCGGGCGTCACATCGCGGGGCGCCGGGCCGGTGCCGCCGGTGGTGACAACCAGACAGCAGCCTGAATCGTCGGCCATACGGCGCAGCTCGGCTTCGATGACAGGGCGCTCGTCGGGTATGATTTTGTAGTCGAGCTCGAACGGCGTCACGAGCCATTCCCGCAGCAGGGCGATGCAGGCCTGACCGGGGGTGTCAGCATAGATTCCGGCGCTGGCCCGGTCAGAAATGTTGAGGACGCCGATCTTCAGGGACATGGGACGGGTATATTCAAATGCCAGGAAACCGGGAAGGATGAATTATGAGATTTTAGTGACCGGCCCTCACTCATGGATTGATGGCATCTACATTAAAATCTCCGATTATCTTCTCCGGCAACACCCCCTGCTCCCGCAAGGCACGCAGGCTGAGGGCATCATGGCGCTTGGCGAGGCGCAGGCCGTGCTCATCGGTCATGAGCGGACAGTGGTAATAGTCCGGTGGGGTCGCGCCAAGCGCCCGCAGGAGCAGGATCTGGCGGAAGGTGGAACGGATCAGGTCGTCGCCACGCACGACTTCCGTAATTCCCAGTTCGGCGTCGTCCACGGCACAGGCCAGCTGGTAGCTGGGGGTATCGTCCTTGCGCCAGACCAGAAAATCGCCGAAATCCCGGCCCGCGACCGCCTGCTGCCGACCGGCCCGGCCGTCGGCGAACGCAATCACTTCGCCATCCGGCACCCGAAAGCGCCAGTTGACGGCGATCGGTCCACCGAGAGGCGGCAACGGAGCATCGGCGGGCGGACGAAACTTGGGCGGATAAAGCGGCTCGTCGTCCGCCCCGCCTTCATGGGGGGCGCTGGCGGCTTCGAGCACATCGCGGCGCGAGCGCGTGCAGGGGAAAATCCGCCCTGCGGCATGCAGTTTCTCCAACGCGGCGCGATAGCGGGGCAGACGGGCGCTTTGAGCCAGCATGGGCTCTTGCCAGGTCAGGCCGAGCCACCGCAGGTCCTCCAGCATGGCGGCGACAAAATCGAGGCGGAAGCGCACGGCATCGAGGTCATCATTGCGCAACTGCAGTACTCCACCAGCGGCGCGGGCGCGTTGCGCTGCGACCCAAAACGTCCGCGCATGACCGAGATGGAGCAGCCCGGTCGGGGAGGGCGCGAGGCGGCCGCGATATTGAAGGGACGGAAGAATCACGACGAAGCCAGTCAACGCCGGTTCTGTGGTGGGCCGCGAGCAGTTATTGTGCATCGGG
>CAIXIZ010000149.1 GCA_903919625.1 uncultured Verrucomicrobiota bacterium | reverse complement strand
GGATGCCCGGCACGAGCACGATGCGGATGCCGTGGCTCAGCTCAGCATGGGAGAAGCCGAGGTCGGCAATCTCGCGCAGCATGGCATAACCGTCCGTATGGCGGAAGGAGTTCCAACTGGTGGAGAGGGCGAGCGTGGGTTTCACCGGTGGTGGATGAGTCAGAAAGACGGCGCCTGTTGCAACCCACAAACAAAAACCGCGCCCCGAATTGGCTTCGTGGACGCGGCGGGAAAGTCGGCTGGGAGCGCGGGCTTATTCGGCATAGCGACGGCGCAGCATGGCGGTGAAGGCCATGACCTTGTTCTTGCGGCGGCGTTTCTCGCAAGGCTTCTCATAGTAGCGCTTGGCACGCGTGCCCTTGATGATGTTCTCGCGGTCGAGTTTCTTCTTCATGCGACGCAGGGCGCGGTCGACGGGCTCGTTCTTACGGATTTTGATTTCGATGGACATGCAGGTGATGGGAAAAGGGCGGAAGTTGGCGGAAAAGCCGAGAATTAGGCCAGATGCCGCCGCGTCCGTCAACGGCTTTTTTCCCGCCTTGCACGTCCACCAGAACGGGCTTGGCTGGTGCCCTCCGTGCCGTCCGCCGACAAAAATTTCGTCCATCTCCACGTCCATAGCGACTACAGCCTGCTCGACGGCGCCTGCCGGATCGACCGGCTGATGGACCGGGCGGTCGAACTGGGCATGGGCGCGCTGGCCCTCACCGACCATGGGAACCTGTTCGGGGCGATCGATTTTTACAATACGGCCAAATCAAAGGGCATCAAACCGCTCATCGGCTGCGAGCTCTATCTTGCCGCCGGTTCACGCCTGGACCGCGCCGGTCGAACTGACGAGGGCAAAAACATCTTCCACCTCGGCCTTCTCGCCCAGAATCTCACGGGCTACCAAAACCTGCTCAAGCTCGTCTCCGACGCACATCTGAAGGGCTTCTATTACCGGCCGCGAACCGACCTGGAGACGCTGGCCCGCCATGCCGGAGGGCTGATCGGTTTCACGGGCTGTCTCGCCTCGCTGGTGCCGCAGCACCTGCTCAACGGCCGTTATGACGAGGCCCGCGCGGCCTGCGGGCGTTTTGTCGACATTTTCGGCCGCGAAAATTATTTCGTGGAAATCCAGGACCACGGCCTGCCCGAACAGCGGCAGATCATCCCCGGCCTGCTCAAACTCGGCACCGAATTTGGCCTCAAGGTGATTTGCACCAACGACGTCCATTATGTCCGTGCCACCGACGCCGGGCCCCATGATGCGATGCTGTGCATCCAGACCGGGGCAAAAATCGCCGACGAGAAGCGGATGCGCTTCGGCAGCGAGCAGTTTTACCTGAAGTCACAGGCGGAAATGGCCCAGGTATTTGCCGAGGCGCCGGAGTCGCTGGCCAACACCCAGCTGGTCGCCGACATGTGCGATCTTTCCATCCCGTTTCCCAAAGGCAGCGAGCGGTACCCCAAGTACCCGCTGCCCCCCGAAGTTGCCACCAAGACCGACCGGGCCGGCTATCTGCGGGAGCTCTGCCTGGCCGGTCTCCAAACCCGCTATGGGCTCGACGCCGCCGCGCCGGGGAAATTTGCCGACCAGACGCTCGCGAAGACCCTCCTTGACCGCATGGACTTCGAGCTGGGGGTCATCGGCAAGACCGGCTTCATCGACTATTTTCTCGTTGTGTGGGATTTCATCGCCTGGGCGCGGGCGCATGGCATCCCGGTCGGCCCGGGCCGCGGCTCGGGCGCGGGCTGCATCGTCGCCTACCTGCTCGGCATCACCAACCTCGATCCGCTGCGCTTCAAGCTGCTCTTCGAGCGCTTCCTGAACCCCGAACGCGTCTCCCCACCGGACTTCGACATTGATTTCTGCATGCGCCGGCGCGGCGAGGTCATCGAATACGTCCGGCAGAAATACGGCAACGACTGCGTCGCCCACATCATCACCTTCGGCACCCTGGGCGCCAAAATGGTCATCCGCGATGTCTCCCGCGTCCACAGCCTGCCGTACGCCGAGGCCGACCGGCTCGCGAAAATGATCCCCGACGAGCTCAACATCTCGCTGGCGGACGCCCTGAAGAAGTCCGCCGAACTGCGCGACGAGGTGGGCAAAAATCCCGTCACGAAAAAAATCTTTGACCAGGCGCTGGTGCTCGAGGGCATGGTCCGCAACACCGGCAAGCACGCCGCCGGCATCATCATCACCGACCGGCCGCTGGAGGAATTTGTCCCCCTCACCGAGCAGGAAGGG
>CAIXIZ010000148.1 GCA_903919625.1 uncultured Verrucomicrobiota bacterium | reverse complement strand
TCTATCGTTCGAGAGTTGGACCGAACGAGTGGCGAAAGTCCATAGTCCTTCCGAAAGGACGTAGTTTATAGCTGTCCCTCCGTCCCATACGTTGTCAAGAAGAAAACGGGATTCACGGGACTCCGATAGAGAGGCAAGCGCGGTTTCGCCGCACAGCGGCGGGCCAGCAACCCCGGCCATGGTGAACAAGCTGGAGGCAACAAGCCCAAAGCCGCTGCGCGGACCCACGTGGCCGCCGCCAGTCCCGTTAGCCCGGAAACGAGCAGATGTATTCACAGAGGCCGCTTTTGACCTCGATGGTAAAACCGCTCTGGCCGGGCACGTCGAATGAGGTGCCGGCGGCATAATCCCTGACGGCCGTCTGGCCATCGAGGGTCACGCGGCACGCACCGTTGACGAGTTCCATCCGCTCAGGCGCGCCGGTCCCGAAATGGTAGGTGCCCGGATAAATCAGGCCGAGGGTCTTTTTGGAGCCGTCGGCAAAAAGCACCGAGTGGCTGACGACTTTGCCGTCAAAATATACATTGGCCTTGGTCACAACCGTGACCTGGGCGAATTGGGCGGGGAGGGTGGGCATGGGAAATGGGGCGGGAGGACAATGCTGGAGCAGGCCGGGTAAAATTGACGGATGAGGATTGCGGGCATCGGTCCGGAGCGGGCGGCAGATCAGGGTATCAGCAGGCGGATGCCAGTGGGCAGGAGATTGGGGTTTTTGACGAGCGTGCTGTTGGCGTCGAGGATGTCGGTCCAACGGCTGGCGTTGCCGTAGTATTGGCGCGCCAGTTTGGTGAGCGAGTCGCCGTTGGCGACAACGTGATAGCGCGGCTCCGCCGGGACCGCCGCGGACTCCGCAGCACTGGCTGGCGGCGCAGGTGTCAACTCTGGCGTGGGCGTCGCAACTTCAGCGGCGGGGCTGTTGGCGGCCACCGTCACCGGCGGGCCGGCGGGGTGATCGGAACTGGCGAGGGCGGCGGCGGGTGCCGTCGGGGCCGCCGCGATGACCGGGGGTGGTCTGGTGGTCTGGGGTTTTTTTAAGGACAGGTTTTCGGCTGCAAGGGCCGCCAGGCTATCCTGGGCCTGGCCAAGCTGACTGCGGACGCCGCTGAGCTCCTGCTGGAGGCCGGCGAGGGCGGCGGCCTGTTTTTGTTCGGATTGGGCGAGATCAGCGTCCTTTTTGGCAAGGGAGAGCTGGTTGGCGGCAAGATCGCTTTGGCTGGTGCCGAGCTGCGCCCGGAGCGAGGTTTTTTCATTGGTGAGGGCGCTGACTTCGGCCCGAAGCAGGGCGAGCTCGGAGGAATTGTCGGAAGAACTTGCCGAGACCGGCGTGGGTGCGACTGGCGCGGGTGGGGTCGCCGGCGGGGAGCCGTGGGATTTGAGACTGAGCAGCTCACGTTCGGCGCCGGCGAGCGCGGCGGACTGCTGGGCAAGCTGGGCGTTGAGCTCCTTCACATTGGCCTCACGGAGCGAGAGCTGCACTTGCGCGGTCGCGAGGGCAGCTTTGGCCTGCTCGGCGGCCTGCAGGGCGATGGGATATTCGGCATTGGCCGGGTCGGGATCGGCGGCACAGGCGGGTCCAAGTCGCAGCAACAGCAGCAGGAAGAGGGCGGGGC
>CAIXIZ010000147.1 GCA_903919625.1 uncultured Verrucomicrobiota bacterium | reverse complement strand
GGCTACACTATTATTTAATATGCTCTAGGGTGATTTTAGCATCCCTTAAACGTTACGCAGGTCGAGGGTGAAGGGCTGCTCGGGTGTAGCCTTGAAGGGCGAAGGCACTGCGATGGGGCCGGGCGTATGACCGTGGGTGGTGAAACGTGCCAGCCGGCGGCTTTCCGCTTCGTAGGAGTTCACGGGGAACGTTTCGTTGGCGCGGCCGCCGGGATGGGCGACATGATAGGTGCAGCCGCCGAGCGAACGCTGGTTCCAGGTGTCCACGAGATCAAACACCACGGGCGCATGCGGGGCGATGGTCGGCTGGAGGCAGTTGGGGGGCTGCCAGGCACGGTAGCGCACCCCGGCCACGCCCTCGCCGTTGACGCCGGTCGGGTGCAGCGGGACGCGGTGGCCGTTGGCGGTGATGACGAAGCGGTCGCCCACCAGCCCGTGGGCTTTCACCTGCAGGCGTTCCAACGAGCTGTCCACGTAGCGCACGGTGCCGCCGCCACCGGCCTCCTCGCCAAGGACATGCCACGGCTCCAGCGCCGTGCGCAGCTCGACCCGGATGTCGCGCACGGAAAACTCGCCGACGCGCGGGAAGCGGAATTCAAAATGTGGCGCGAACCAGTCGGGTTCAAACGGCTGGCCGGACTCGCGGAGGTCGCGGATCACGTCGTTGAAATCGGTGCGGCAGAAATGCGGCAGCATCCAGCGGTCATGGATGTCGGAGCCCCAGCGGACGAGGCCGTTGGTGTAAGGCTGCTGCCAGAATTTCGCGACGAGCCCGCGCAGGAGGAGATGTTGTGCGAGGCTCATGCGCGCGTGCGGCGGCATCTCAAAGGCGCGCAGTTCGACGAGGCCAAGGCGGCCGGTGGAACTGTCGGGCGCATAGAGCTTGTCGATGCTGAACTCCGCGCGATGGGCGTTGCCGGAAGCGTCGGTGAGGAGGTGGCGGAAAAGGCGGTCCACGAGCCAGGGCGGGCAGGAGCCGCTCGCGAGCTGGCGGTCGAGTTCCTTGAAGGCGATGCCCATCTCGTAGAGGGTGTCGTGGCGCGCTTCGTCGATGCGCGGCGCCTGCGAGGTGGGGCCGATGAAGAGGCCGGAGAACAGCCAGCTCAGCGACGGATGATTTTGCCAGTAGGCGAGCAGCGAGCGGAGGAGATCCGGGCGGCGCAGGAGCGGTGAGTCCTGCGGGGTGTCGCCCCCCAGCAGGATATGGTTGCCGCCGCCGGTGCCGGTGTGGCGGCCGTCGAGCATGAACTTTTCGGTGCCGAGCCGGGTCTGCCGGGCCTCTTCGTAGAGGACCGTGGTGCGCTCGACGAGCTCGTCCCAGGAATGCGAAGGGTGGAGGTTGACCTCGATGACGCCGGGGTCGGGGGTGACGGCGAGCTTGTTGAGGCGCGGGTCCTTGGGCGGCGGTTCGCCCTCAATGATGACCGGCACGCCCATGGCGGCGACCGTGGTCTCGATGCCGGCGATGAGGTCGAGATAATCTTCGGCCGCCGTGACGGGCGGCATGAACAGATGGAGGCGGCCGTCCCGGGGCTGGATGCAAAGTGCGGTCCGAATGATCCACGGCGCGCTCTGGCCCGGCGCGGGGCGGCGGGCGGGATCGGCCTCCGGCGGCGGGGCCGGCCGTTGGGCGCGCTGGCCGGGCCCGTGCCCGGCGGCGAGCGGG
>CAIXIZ010000146.1 GCA_903919625.1 uncultured Verrucomicrobiota bacterium | reverse complement strand
TCATCGCCATCTCCGGAGGGTTCGCCCACAATGCCGCCCTCTACCTCCAAATTGCCAATGGGTTCGGCGCGGATCGCACCCTGAAAAAACCGTTTAAATTACAGGATTTGCTCCAGGCTATCGCAGAGATTCTCGCCGCCAAGGCACCCCAGCAACTGTCGTGAACCCGCCGGCCATGCGGCCAGGCCACCCTCCTGTCGGTGAACGGGCGGGCGGAGCCTGGTGATCAGTTGACCGTAAAATTGAACATCATGCCGGACTCCAGATGCTCGGCAATGTGACAGTGGGCCATCCAGATCCCTGGGTTGTCCAGCGCCAGAAGAATTTCCATGGTGTCACCCCGCGGAACCAGCACCGTGTCCTTCCAGACGAGATTGTCATTTTTCACGCCATTGGCCGTCAGCACCAGAAACCGTTGGCCGTGAAAGTGAATGGGATGCTGCATGGGGTGCATGCCGGCGGGATCGTTGAAAATTTTTATTTTCACCACGTCTCCCGTCTTGAATTTCCAATCAATGGCCATGCCGGATTTGCCGGTGGCCTGGTCGGTGATCCTCCAATTAACGCTGCTGGCCGTGGCCCGCTGATTCATCATGGTCATCGCATCGTCCCATTCGATCTTGTCGTCGCTGCTGGCGGGGGCCGCGGCCCGGCTTGAACCGCCGCCCATCATGCCGCCGCCCATGGTCATATTACCCATGCCCATGCCGCCGCCCATGCCGGCCAGATCGGCGCCCAGGACCAAACTTTTGTCCGCCGGCCGGTCAAAATACGGGCGATATTTCGCGAAGCCATCGATGACCTCCTGATTGACGCGCAAATGCTGAAATTGCGCGGCATAGGAAACCGCAGCCTTTTCACTGGCGACGCTGATGGCCCCCATCGGGTAAGTCTTCTGCGGAGTCTGGTTCTGCATGGGGTAGGTGCCAGGGCGGTCAAACAGGACTTCGATGATGGTGCGTTCCGAAGGGGCGAGCACCACGCTGTCCACGAATGCCTCCCGCTCGTAGCGGCCGTTGTCCCCGCCGACGCGTTTGATTTTCGCGCCGGGAATGGCGAACTTGAACACCCGCGTGTTCGCGGCATTGGTCAGGTAAAAGCGGACCACCTCCCCTTGTTTCACCGCCAGCGTGTAATGATCGGAACCATTCGCGAGCATCAGGTTGCCGTAGCGGCCCATCAGCGCGTAATCGGCCACTGCTCCAAACGGCGCCACGGCGCCATTTTGCAGCAGAATATCGTCCAACATCAGCGGGACTTCCTGATTCACGGGTGACCAATCATCGGGGCGGTCCGGGGTGACGAGGAAGTTGCCGGAGAGGCCAAGTTCCTGGGCATAGTCCTCGCGGGCGTGCGGGTGATACCAATAGATGCCTTCATCCGGAAATTTGATTTTGTAGTCGAATGATTCCCCCAGGCCGACCAAGGGTTGGGTGGCTCCCGGCACGCCGTCAAAGGCATTGTCGAGACGGATGCCATGGGAGTGGAGGGTCGTGGCGACATCGGCTTGGTTGGTAAAATGGATCGTGACCGCAGCACCCCGGGCCACCTTGAGGGTGGGGCCGGGAATCGAGCCGTTGTAGGCCAACATTTTGGCTTCGTGGCCCGCCAGGTTCTTTTTGACAATTCCGGCGGTGAGATTGTAGGTGTCGCCATCTTTGAGTTCGACGACGGCAGGCGCCGTTGCTTCGACGGCTGCTGCGGGAATCCCTGTCACCGGCTTAAACGCCACCGCCGGAGCTGACATTGCGCCGCTCTCCGCCCGGGCGGTGGGACCGGGCATGACCCCGGACCATCCTATCCATATCACCACCAGAACATGCCGGAGACGAAGCCACGCGGAGATTGGGGAATAAGTTTTCATCGTAAGGGTCGGTTGTCGAAGAAGCAGGCAAGCCAGCCATGGCCAGCGGCTGAGGATTGAGCCACCATCTATAGCTGGTAGCATGCCTTCCCCGCTTAGGGCAGCCTATTTGACATTATTCCAAGGCATTCGGGCCAGCACCATGCCCATGCCACAGGTGTCAGTGATCCCGGAGAACATCAGTCCGAAGCCCACGAAAGCCGGGAGGGCAAGCCAGGCCGGGCTGAAAAAATATCCCAGTATCGCACCTGTCAGAACCAGGAATCCGGCGGCGATCCTAACCTGCCGTTCGAGAGACATTGCCGCCGGGCCCCGGATTACCGGCAATCCGACGTCGACCCAGGCATCGATCCCACCCTCCAGGACAACCAGATTGTCCAGCCCGGCGGC
>CAIXIZ010000145.1 GCA_903919625.1 uncultured Verrucomicrobiota bacterium | reverse complement strand
CCACCTGCTTCGCCTTGTCGGGTGCAACCAGCGTGCCGGCCGGCGCATAGAGCTGCTGGACGTAGGCAACGGTCGCCGTGACCGGCCCGTTGCTTCCGGTCGTGGTCGCGCCCTGCCCATAAGTCAGCGGAGCAAGCAGCAGGGAAAAAGGCGCAAGGAAAATGGGCTTCATGGCAGGCAATGGGAGGGAAAACAGCCGTGTTCGGGCGTTGGCGCAGTAAGCAGGAGCATACATGGGAGGACGCAAGGTCAGCGGGCCTGGCGGACACGAATGGTGTAGGTGCGCGCCAGGCTGTTCATGGAGGGAAACTCCACCGTCTCCGTGGCGTTTTCGGTCAGGATGAGAGTCTGCCAGGGCGATTCGTCCCCCGTGGAAACGCCCTGGGCGTCCTTGAACACACATTGGGCCTGCACCTGGATACGGCGGCTTTCGCGGTTCTTTAAATTGGCCTGGGCCAGCAGCCGGCCATCGGGCAGGAATACCGCACGGTCCCCGACATTGGTGACGGAAGCCTGGACCTGTTCATCCATGAGCACAACCGTGGTGGAGGCCTCGGAAACACCCGGATGCGCATCGCCCTGCGGTGCATAGGGGCCGCTGTGGCAGCCGGTGGCGAGCAGCAGCACAGGCAGCAGCCAGAGGCCTGAGGCCAGAGGACGAAAAACCGGATGGGCGGCGGGTTTCATGGCGGTGCGGCGGCAGTGGTTGCGTCAACGGTAGGCCGCGTCTTCCAAGCCCTGTTTTTTGATTTCTGCAAAGGACTCCCAGACGATTTCACTCGTGCGGGCGTCGGTCAGGCGGAAGCTGTAGAGCACATAGTCGCTGGTACCCTGCGAGGTCTTGGTGGTGAGGCTTTGCAGTTTGCCGGTGAGAAAAAAATCGGCCCCCCGGAATTCCGTGACGTTGGGATCGGACGATGCGGTGACCAGACCCTGCTGTTTGAGGCGCTGCTCGCGCTCCAGGGTGGCCATCATTTCGCGGTCGAGGAAGCGCACTTTGCCGGCGGCCCGGGCATTGAGCTGGGTGCGGATACGGGTGAGAAAAATATCCTTGTTGATGGGGAACCGGGTGTCGTCGGTCACCGGATCGAGCACGATGTGCGGCGCCGTGCGGGCGCCCGCGATTTCCGGTACGCCGAGGATGCCGCGCGCCATCTGGTCGGTCACGGCCACCAAGTCCTGCGACTCAATGCCGGTGCCGGCCACCGTGCCTCGTTCGTCGGGCCGCAGCTCGGTGACGGGCACGCCGGAGGGATTTTCGACCCCCTGGCTGGCGCAGCCGGCCAGGGAGGCGGCTGCGACGAGACCGGCATAGAGGACGTAATTGCGGTGGCGGAGCAGGCGGGTTTTCATGTCAGCGGAAAGCAGGCGGCAACGGGAGAAATGATTGGGGTGAGAAGGAGCGGGGAGGCGCGCCAACGATGGCAGTTGCCAGTTCAGCGGCCGAACATCGCATTCGCCGCACCCATCGGCGAGGCCGAAGTGTAATAATAGTTGTTGATGATGGTCACCGACTGCGGCGCGGGCATGGCGGCGGGTGCAGCGGCATAAACGGGTGCGATCGCATAATACGGTGCGGAAGCATAGCTCACCGGCGCATAATAAGGTGCGTAATAGGGCGCGTAAGCGACCCCATGGCGGCGGGCGACCGGCTCATGGTCGCCAGCCGAACCCAGCAAGGCGCCGGCAATGCCCCCGATGAGCGCCCCGCGAGCGCCATTGTGGCTGCCGCTGTTGTTGCCAATGATCGCACCGACGATGCTGCCAAACACCGCGCCATTGACGGCGCCGGGGCGGAAAATTTGCGCCTGGGCAGGCAGGGCGGCAGCGAGAGCCAGGGCGAGCAAGGAGAGGATGGTTTTCATGGAAGGATGATGGGCTGACGGGTATGACACCCCTATGGCGCTAGTGTTTCAATAAAGTTTGCCGCGCGGCACCGCTTGCGCCGGTCAGGCCAAAACGGAGCACCCGGCATGCGTGGCTCGTCGTGAACTTTGGTTCCGCAATCGGGCGAATGATGATGGTCGGCACGCCGAAAGTTCCATCAAGCTGTCGTGCCAGCCCCGCCCACAACCCGCCGCCTACCGCCGCCAGTTGAAATTCGTCGCGCCAAGGCTGGAGTCGTCTTCGCCGCGGTTGAAGACGCGCACCGAGAGCCAGGTCAGCAGCGCGATGATGCCCGTGAGCACCCCGAACGCGAGCCAGGGATTGAAGAAGAACTGGCCGAGCAATGCGCCGCGCATCAGATCCACGGCGTAGGCCACCGGGTCAAAATGCGCCGCGATCTGCATCCATTGGGGAGCGCCCCTCAGCGGATACAACGCCCCGGAGAGAAAAAACATCGGCAGCAGCACCGCATTGCTCACGATGGGAAATACCGTGGTCGAGGTGAAACGCGCCGCCACCGCCACCCCGAGCGCGGAAAAGGTCACTGAGGCCAGCGCCATGGCACCGAGCAGCGCGAGCACTGAGCCAGGACTGAGCGGGACTCCCGCGAGCCAGGCAAACGGCAGCACCACCAATCCCTGCAAATATGCCTGCAATGCCCCCGCAACGATTTTACCCAGCGCGATCGCCGGACGCGGCACCGGCGAAACCAGCACCGCCTTGAAGAAACCGATCTGGCGGTCAAACACGATGGTGATGGCCGCAAAGGTCGCCGTGAACAGCTGCGACAGCCCCAGCACCCCGGGAAAGATGAACGGCTTGTAGCTGCCCCCGGCCATGTTGCCGCCCATGCTGGAACCAATGCCGGCGCCGAGCACAAAGAGATAGAGCAGCGGCTGCGCCAGACCGGCGACCAGCCGCGCGCGGTCCAGCCAGAAACGCTTCATGTCCAGCACGACAATGGCGTAGATCCCGCGTAGCATCATGGCCGGCCCCCTTTGTTCCGCCCGCCGCCGGCCCAGCCGCCACCCGACGGGGCGGGAGCATTTTCCCCGTCGAAGCCACGGCCGGTGAGTTTCAAAAAGACGTCGTCCAGGCTCGGCTCGTGCACCTCGGCCCGCCGCACTTTCACGGGCAGATGGCGCAACAGCTCCGGCAGCACCGCCGCCGGGTCGGCGTGAACGAGCATCAGCTCCGCCTTGCCGGCATCGGCCGCCCAGCCGCGTTCGGCCAGCCAGGTGCGCGCCAGCGTGTCGTCCTCGGTTTGCAGGCGGATGACCCCGCCGCCCAGCCGCGCCTTGAGCGCCCGGGGCGTGTCGAGCGCCACGATGCGGCCGGCGTCAATCAGCGCGATGCGGTCGGCGACCTCGGCCTCCTCCATGTAATGGGTCGTGAAAAACACCGTGCGCCCGGATGCCGCCAGCCCGCGCACATGCGTCCAGAACCCGCGCCGCGCGTCCACATCGAGCCCGAGCGTGGCCTCGTCGAGAAACAGGATTTTCGGGTCCGTCACCAGCGCGCGCGCCAGCTCCAGCTTGCGCCGCTGCCCGCCGGACAGATTTTTTGCCGGGCGCCCGGCCGCTTCGGCGAGGCCGAGCTCGCCGAGTATCTCATCGGCGCGCCGGCGCGCCGCGGCCGTGGGCAAACCGTAAAGCAGGCCCATCATCAGGAGGTTGTCGCGTCCGCTCAGCCGTTGCTCAATGGCCGGTTCCTGGAAAACGATGCCCATTTCCCGTCGGACGGCATCACGCTCACCGACCACATCGTGTCCGAGCACCCGGGCGCTGCCGGAGGTGGGCGCACGCAAGGTGGCGAGGATGGAGAACAAGGTGGTCTTGCCCGCGCCGTTGGGCCCCAGCAACGCAAACCGCTCGCCCGTCGCCACGGTGAGATCAATCCCGCGCAACGCCTCGACCTCGCCGTAACGCTTCACCAGCGCGCTCACCTCCACCGCCGCCGCAGCGGCGGCAGACGCGGGTTGGAAGGCGGGCGCAGCATCAGTCACGCGCGCCAGCACAACGGGATTTGCACCTGTGGCAAACAATTGTGCAACCGCCGGTCCGACATGGAGGCATCCGGCAGTGGGTCAGTTTGGAAATTGTCGGTCGGGGTTTATCCCCGACACGTCGGGCCTAAAGCCCGACCTACGGGCCACCGCCAAAATGCGTCACGACCTCAGACCCAATGGGATTGACATTCCGCGTGCGGCAGAGCGGTCTGTGCCTCCCCTAACTGTGAGCCCATACCGCCTGCCTGCCCTCCGCCTTGCACTGATGGCTTCGGCCATGTTTTCCGGATGCCTTCTGCCCGTGGCATCCGCCCAGCCCACGTCCTGGCCGGTCCCGCTGCCCGCACCATTTGCCGGGCGCACCGATGCCGCGGCCCTTTACGCCGACCCCGCGCAGCCGGTGGACAAACGCATCGACGACCTGATCCGGCGGATGACGCTCCAGGAAAAGGCGGCCCAGCTCGGCAACACCGTGCCGGCCATCGAGCGGCTCGGCGTGCCGGCCTACAATTATTGGAACGAGGCGCTGCATGGCGTCGCCCGCGCCGGCACCGCCACGGTGTTTCCCCAGGCCATCGGCAACGGTGCGACCTGGGATCCCGCCCTGGTCAGGACCATCGGCGACACCATCGCGACCGAGGCGCGCGGCAAATACAACGACGCCCTGCGCGCCGGACCCTGGAGCGGCAGCCAGTGGAAATATTTCGGCCTCACCTTCTGGTCGCCCAACATCAACATTTTCCGCGACCCGCGCTGGGGCCGTGGCCAGGAGACCTATGGCGAAGACACCTTTCTCACGTCCCGCATGGGCGTGGCCTTTATCGAGGGCCTGCAGGGCGACGACCCAAACATGCTGAAGACGCTCGCCTGCGCGAAACACTATGCCGTCCACAGCGGGCCGGAGCCGACCCGGCACGTCGTAAATGTGGACCCGAGCGAGGTGGATTTTTACGACACCTACCTGCCGCACTTTGAGGCCGCCGTCCGCGAGGCCAGGGTCGGCTGCGTCATGGGCGCCTACAACCGCGTGTACGGAGACTCGGCCAGCGGCAGCACCCTGCTGCTCACCGACATCCTCCGCACCCGCTGGGGATTCGACGGCTATGTGGTCTCCGACTGCGATGCCGTCGGGGACATTTTCAACACCCACCGGCTCACCGCCACGCTGGCCGAGGCCGCCGCCATCGCGCTCAAGGCGGGCGACGATCTCGACTGCGGCGGCTCCTACAACAGCCTGGTCGCCGCCGTCGGGCAGGGTCTGGCCACCGAGGCCGACGTGGACCGGGCGCTGCACCGCGTGCTGGCCGGCCGATTCCGGCTCGGGATGTTTGACCCGCCGGAGAAGAATCCGTATGCCAAATACACCCTGGCCGACGTGGACACGCCTGCGAACCAGGCGCTGGCCCTCAAAGCCGCGCATGAATCCATTGTGCTGTTGAAGAACACCGGCGTGCTCCCGCTCGATCCGGCCAAGCTCAAGCGGATCGCCGTGATCGGCCCCAACGCGGCCGCGCGTCCGATGTTGCTGGGCAACTACAATGGCATGCCGTCGAAATCGGTCACCCTGCTCGAAGGCATCCGCGCCGCCGTCGGCGCGGGCGTGACCGTGACGACCGCGCCGGGCTGCCCCATTGTACCTGGGGCGGCGGCGAGCCGGGCCATGGCGGCCGGCGGCGACGAGGCGGGCGGGGGCGCCGGCTCCACGCTGCCGACCATCGAGGAATTTACCGCGGCGCTGAAGCTCACGCCCGTCCAGGTGGCCGCCATCAAGCCCATCATTGCGATGGACGAAGGCGGCGCGGCCAATGCCCTGCGGCAGAAGATCAAAACCTCCGACTCGCGCACGCAGGGCCTCGAAAAAATCGACGCCCTGCTCACGCCGGCGCAGCGGCCCGAACTGGCTCGGCTCGCCGGCGGACCGATCGGGGTGCCGGCCGTGATCGAGCAGACCGGCCCGGACTCGCCCGACTTCAAGGCGGCGGTGGCGCTGGCGCGCGAGGCCGATGCGGTCATTTTCGTGGGCGGCATCGATTCCAGCATCGAGGGCGAGGAAATCCGCGGCCTGGTGCTCGACGGCTTTGCCGGCGGGGACCGGACGGCGATCGAGCTGCCGGCGGTGCAGACGGAGCTGCTGCAGGCGTTGCACGCGACGGGCAAGCCGGTGGTGTTCGTCAACTGCAGTGGCAGCGCGATGGCGATGCCGTGGGAGGACGCGAACCTGCCGGCGATCGTGCAGGCGTGGTATCCGGGCCAGGCGGGCGGGACGGCGGTGGCCGACGTGCTGTTTGGCACCTACAATCCATCCGGCCGCCTGCCGGTGACATTTTACCGCTCGACCGCCGACCTGCCGAACTTTGAGGACTACAGCATGAAGAACCGGACGTACCGGTTCTTCACGGGCAAGCCGCTGTATGCGTTCGGCCACGGGCTGAGCTACACCAAGTTCACCTACGGGGCGGCGAAAGTGACCAACCCGGCTGTCGCGAACAACGGCACGATCCAGGTAAGCGTGGACGTGACGAACGCGGGCGCCCGCGACGGGGACGAGGTGGTGCAGGTGTATGCCCATGAGACGGGGTTG
>CAIXIZ010000144.1 GCA_903919625.1 uncultured Verrucomicrobiota bacterium | reverse complement strand
TTCGCTATCGCGGACAATCCATTGGTGAGCATCGGCTCGATCTGCTCGTGGAGGGCACCGTGGTCGTCGAACTCAAGGCCGTGCTCGAAATCCAGGATATTTTCTATGCCACTTTGCGCTCCTATTTGCGCGCCTCCGGAACCACCGTTGGGTTGTTGCTCAACTTTGCCGCTGTTACGCTCCAGGTGAAACGGATCGGCCCGGATTTGCCTGTTCGATCCTGATCTACCTGGTTTTCTGGCTAATTTTCATGTCTTTCCCATTCTGTCTCGTTTCCGACCACCACCGCCGGCGGTTGTGCGGTTAGCCTTCTCGCTCCGCCGCGTCACACTCCCAGCCAGCCGCATTTCCCCAGTCTGCCCTTCCTTGTCTGATCATTCCTGGCTTCCTGGCTTCCCTCTTCAATTTTCATGTCATCCCCCTTCCGCCTCGTTTCCGACTACCGGCCCAATGGCGATCAGCCGCAGGCCATCGAGGCGCTCGTGCGCTCCCTCGGGGCCGGTCACAAGCATCAGACGCTGCTCGGCGTCACGGGCTCCGGGAAGACGTTCACGATGGCCAATATTATCGCCCGGCTCGGCCGGCCCACGCTCGTCATGTCCCACAACAAGACGCTCGCCGCCCAATTGTACTCCGAGTTCAAAAACTTTTTCCCCGACAACGCCGTGGAATACTTCGTCAGCTACTACGACTACTACCAGCCGGAGGCCTATATCGCGTCGAGCGACACCTTCATCGAGAAAGATTCGTCCATCAACGAGGAGATCGAGCGGCTGCGCATGGCCGCCACCAGCGCCCTTGTCTCGCGGCGCGATGTGATCGTCGTCGCCAGCGTGTCCTGCATCTACGGCCTCGGCTCACCGGAGGAGTTCGTCGCCATGCGCATCCCGCTCCGCCGGGGCCCGGGGCTCGGCCGGAACGCCTTTCTCGAAAAGCTCGTGGACAACATCTACGAGCGCAATGACTACGAGCTGAAGCCCGGCCGCTTTCGCGTGCGCGGCGATGTGGTCGACGTGATGCCCGCCTATCTGGAACACGGGCTGCGCGTGGAATTTTTCGGCGACGAAATCGAGGCTTTGAGTGAATTTGAACCGCTCACTGGCGAGGTGCTGCGCCCCTTGGAACAGTTCGACCTCTATCCGGCCAACCAGCACGTCACCACGCGCGGCAAGCTCGGCCCCGCCATCGCCGGCATCAAGGCCGAGTTGGAGGAACGCGTCGCGTATTTCGAGAAAAACAGCCAGTATCTTGAGGCGCAGCGCATCCGCATGCGGACCAACTACGACCTGGAGATGCTCCAGGAAATGGGCTTTTGCAGCGGCATCGAGAATTACTCGCGGCATCTCGGCGGCCGTCAACCGGGCGACCGGCCGTTCTGTCTGATCGATTTCTTTCCCAAGGACTTTCTGCTGATGGTCGACGAGAGCCATGCGACCATCCCGCAGATCGGCGGGATGTACAACGGCGACCGTGCGCGCAAACAAAACCTCGTCGACTTTGGCTTCCGCCTGCCCTCCGCGCTCGACAACCGGCCGCAGAGCTTCGCGGAATTCGAGCAGGTCACCGGGCAGACCCTCTACGTGTCCGCCACCCCGGCGAAGTTCGAGCTGGAGCGGTCCGCTGTCGTCGCCGAGCAGGTCATCCGCCCGACCGGCCTGCTGGATCCGGAAATCGTCGTGCGCCCGACCAAGGGGCAGGTGGAAAACCTCATCGGCGAGATCCGGGCCGCCACCGCTGTGGGGGAACGGGTGCTCGTCACCACGCTCACCAAACGGCTCTCCGAGGATCTCACCGGTTACCTGCGCGAAGCGAAGCTGCGCGTCGAATATTTGCACAGCGACATCGACGCCATCGAGCGTGTGGAGATTCTCCGCAACCTGCGCCTGGGCAATTTCGACGTGCTCGTCGGCATCAACCTGCTCCGCGAGGGCCTCGACCTGCCCGAAGTCGCGCTCGTCGCCATCCTCGATGCCGACAAGGAAGGGTTTCTCCGCAGCGAAACCTCGCTCATCCAGACCTCCGGCCGCGCCGCACGCCACGAACAGGGCCGCGTGATTTTCTACGCCGACCACGAGACCGAATCCATCAAACGCACCCTGGAAATCACGCGCCGCCGCCGGGTCAAACAGCTCGCCTACAACCAGGAGCATGGCATCACCCCGCAAGGGGTAAAGCGTTCCGCCCAGGCCAGCCTGCACACCTACGACGGTTCCGGCGTGGACACCACTCCCGAAGCTGTGGCCGAGACCAGTCCCGAGGATGTCGCCACTGTGATCGCCGAACTGGAGGACGAGATGACGGAAGCATCCGGCCGGCTGGAGTTTGAACGCGCCGCACTCCTGCGCGACCAGATCAACGCGCTCAAATCCGGTGACTTCCGCAAAATCGCCCGCGCCACCAAGGAAACGCGCTACCCGCGGGCGAAAGGTGACACAGTACGCGGCAAAAAACGTCCGCCAGCCAAATCCTGACCGAAATCAGCTTACTCCCGCCTGGATGCATTATCCTGCGCCGCCGCGACAAATTTTGGGATGATCCCATCGAAGCTGCCGTTGGTAAAAAACGCCACCACCCGCGGCTGAACCGTACTGGCCGGCAATGCCGTGGCGCACAGCTTCTCCAACAGCAAGCCGTTGTTGGCAAAGCAATGGGCCGGGACACCCTGCCCGGTCAGCTCCCGGACAACGGTCTCGGCATCGAAACGTTCGTCGGCCTTGAGTTTTTCCGCCCGGCTGACGGCCCCCAGCAGGACCTCGTCGGCCAGCGCGAGCGCCTGCCGGAATCCGGCCTGCAGCGCCTGGGTGCGAGCAGTATTGCTGCGCGGCTCGAACACCGCCGTGAGCCGTGAGCCGGGAAAACGCGCCCGAAAGGAACCCAGCGTTTCTGCGAGTGCGGTCGGATGGTGACCGAAGTCCTCGATCACGGTCAGGGCGGGTGTTGCCAGCAAAATTTCCTGCCGCCGCTTCACGCCCCGGAATTTCGCCAGCGCATCCAGCCGCAGCCCCGTCGGAGAGCCTACTGTAACCAAGGTGGAGCACGTTGTCCCTAACGTGCTGGTTTGGTCCGTTGTTGCCGGGGTCGCTGACCCCGGTCCGAAAGTGGAGCGCGTTGTCCCTACCGTGCTGGCTTGCCCATCCCTCCCTATCAGCACGTTAGGGACAACGTGCTCCACCTCTGCCATGGCCAGCCCGGCTGCCGTCGCCGCCATCGCGGCATTGCGCGCGTTGAACAGCCCCGGCTGTGTCCACTTCACCTCGGCCCAGGGCTGACCGTGCCAGAGCAGGCGAAAACTTGCGCCCGCCGCCGACTCGGCAAAATCCACGATGCGCGTGTCGTTGTTCACGCCGGTGCCGACGCGCACGACGCGCGTCCACGGCAGCGGACCAAGGGCGGCGAGATTGGCATCGTCGCCATTGAGGATGATCCAGCCGTTGCGCGGCACGATGCGGGTGAGATGGGCAAAGGTGCGCTGGACATCGGCGAGATCGCGAAAAATGTCGGCGTGGTCAAACTCCAGGTTGTTGAGTACGGCGATGTGGGGGGCGTAGTGGATGAATTTGCTACGCTTGTCGAAAAACGCGCTGTCGTACTCGTCGCCCTCGATGACAAACGGGTCGGTCGCCTTGCCGAGATGTTCGCCCGTCGGTGGATCCTGCGGCACCCCGCCGATGAGATAGCCGGGATCGCGCCCGTTGGCGCGCAGCAGATACGCCGTGAGCGCGGTGGTGGTCGTTTTGCCATGGGTACCGGCGATGACGAGATTGCGCCGCGATTTCAGGACGGTGTCGTGGAGCAGCGCCGGCAGCGAAGTGAACGGCAGCGCGCGGCTGTCCAGGAGCCACTCGACCTCGGGATTGCCCCGGGACATGGCGTTGCCGATGACGACCAGGTCGGGCGCCAGTTTTTGCAGCCGCGCTGGGTCATAGCCCTCATGCAAGGCGATGCCTGCCTCGGCCAGGACCGTGCTCATGGGCGGATATACGCCCGTATCCGCGCCAAGCACCTCATGCCCGGCGGCGCGGGCGAGCAGGGCGGCGTGGCCCATCGCCGTCCCGCAGATGCCCATGAAGTAAATCCGCATGGGAAAGGAGAAGCCGCGAATGGACGCAAATCGACGCTAAATTTTCATGGGGGAGGCCGGCCGTCTCCGCTTGGTGTGCGAGCGGATATGTGCTCTCTATTGCCTGCGGAGAGCGGCCAAAACGGGCATTGACAAGCTGGGGATGGACGATGTTTTTGTGACCCTTCCACCAGGTGCGGACCGGGTGAACCCATATTGCCCGGTAGCTCAGTGGCAGAGCAGGTGACTGTTAATCACTTGGTCGCTGGTTCGATCCCAGCCCGGGCAGCCATGAGAGACAATGAGTTACGAAACATTGATGATTGGCCTAGAAATTGACATTCCGGTTACATTCCGGTTTTTGCTGTCCTAAAACGGGGGTTTCGGGTAGGTTTGGGGTACTGACTTTGCTGCGGCGGAGCATGGCTGTCACGCCGGAGACGGGGCCGCCGGTCCAAAGGCAGCGGCCAAGGCGGCTGAGTTGCATTGCGCCGGTCCCGGGGTGAAGGCCGGCTGCCACGCCGGGCACGCAGGTGGCTTACGCCGCGTCCTGGCCGCGCTCCGGTTTGATCGTTTTGCGCAGCGTGGGCCCGCGGGTGCCGGCGACCACGGCGGCATCGATCACCACCTCGGCCACGTCGTCGCGCTGCGGCAGATCGAACATCACCTCCAGCATCAGGCCTTCCATGATGGCGCGCAGGGCGCGGGCGCCGGTCTTCAGCTCGACCGCCTTGACAGCGATGGCCTTGACGGCATCGCGGGTGAATTTCAGGCGCACCCCGTCCATGGCGAACAGCTTGGCGTATTGCTTCACCATCGCATTTTTGGTGCGGACGAGAATTTTTTCCAGATCGGCGACCTGCAGCGGATCCAGCACGGATACCACCGGCAGCCGCCCGATGAACTCCGGGATCATCCCGAACCGGATGAGATCCTCGGGCTCAAGCGATTTCATCAGCACTTCGGCATTGGGGGTCTTTTCCGTGCGCTGAGACTGGATGGCGGCAAAGCCCGCGCTGCGGTGCCCGAGCCGGCGCTGGACGATCGCATCGAGCCCGACAAACGCGCCCCCGCAGATAAAGAGCATATTGGAGGTGTTGACCTGCACATACTCCTGGTTGGGGTGCTTGCGGCCGCCCTGCGGCGGGACGTTGCAGGTGGTGCCTTCGAGGATTTTCAGCAGAGCCTGCTGGACGCCTTCGCCGGACACATCGCGGGTGATGGACACATTCTCCGTCTTGCGGCCGATCTTGTCGATCTCGTCGATGTAGACAATGCCGCATTCGGCGCGTTTCACATCGTAGTTGGCGGCCTGGAGGAGGCGGAGGACGACATTCTCGACATCTTCACCCACATAGCCGGCCTCGGTGAGCGTGGTGGCATCGGAGATGGCGAACGGCACGTCGAGGATTTTGGCGAGGGTACGGGCGAGCAGGGTCTTGCCGGAGCCGGTCGGACCGGTGAGCAGGATGTTGCTTTTTTCCACCTCGACGTCGTTGAACTCCGGCGCGAGCTCGCCCTCGCCCCGGGTGGTGCGGCCCGAGGCTAACATCAGCCGCTTGTAATGGTTGTACACGGCGACGGAGAGCACCTTCTTGGCGTGTTCCTGCCCGATGACGAAATCGTCGAGCGCGCTCATGATTTCGGACGGCTTGAGAAAACGAAACGCCGGTTTGCTCTCCACGGCCGGTGCCTTGGTCTCGCGGTCGATGATGGTTTTGCACACGCTGACGCACGAGTCGCAGATGTAGACACCCGGACCGGCAATGATCTTTTTGACCTCGGCCTGCGACTTGCCGCAGAAGGAGCAGAGGGTCATGCGTGTGGACTTGGCCATGCCGGACTATCGGCGCATCAGGCCCGGAAGTCGAGGGGTTTTTGGCCGGCGGGGACGCAGATCTGCCGGGCCGCGGCAGCAGTGGCCGGGCCGTTTCCAGGAATTATGCCAGTCCGGCTTATGTCCGCAGCCGGCCCGCGGCCTGTTCGGCGAGGAAGCTGGCGCAGGTGCTTTCGATGCCGGCGCGGAGCCCGATCTTGGCCCGCCAGCCGAGACCGGTGAGGCGTGAGACATCGAGCAGTTTGCGCGGTGTGCCGTCGGGCTTGGTCGCATCCCAGGTGACGCGTCCATTGAATCCGGTCACGGCGGCGACCGTTTCGGTCAGTTCCCGGATGGTCACATCGGTGCCGGTGCCGACATTGATCCAGTCGGGCGGGTTTTCGAGTTTGAGCAGATGGGCGCAGGCGTCGGCGAGGTCATCCACATGGAGGAACTCGCGGCGGGTGGTGCCGCTGCCCCAGGCCACGACTTCGGAGTGCCCGGCGGTTTTGGCCTCATGGAATTTGCGGATGAGGGCGGGGAGCACATGCGAGTTTTGCAGATGATAGTTGTCGCCGGGGCCGTAGAGGTTGGTCGGCATGGCGGAGTGATACAGCACCCCGTGCTGGTGACGAAAGGCCTGCGCGAGCTTGAGCCCGGCGATTTTGGCAATGGCATAGGCCTCGTTGGTCGGCTCGAGCGGACCGGTCAGCAGGCAGGATTCCGGCATGGGCTGCGGGGCATGCTTGGGATAGATGCAGGAGCTGCCGAGAAAGAGCAGGCGCGGCACCCCGGCACGGTGTGCCCCGTGAATGGTGTTGGCGGCGATCGCGAGATTGTCGAACAGGAAGTCGGCGGGGTAGGTCGCGTTGGCGTGGATGCCGCCGACCTTGGCGGCGGCGATGATGGCGGCATCGGGTCTGGCGTCGGCATAGAAGCTGGCGACGGCGGCAGGGTTGCTGAGATCCAGCTCGTGGCGGGTACGGACGACGAGGGTGACGCCCGGCTCGCGGCCGAACCGGCGGACGAGCGCGGCCCCGACCATGCCCTGGTGTCCGGCGATAAAGAGTTTCATGGAGACGAAAGCAGAGAGTGGTGAGCAGCGGGCAGCGAGTAAGGGGGAGTGGCGGCGGAGTTCGGTATAGGCTCGCTGCATACTGCACGCTACTGGCTGCTTATTTGCTATGGCTTCGGCAGTTGCGCGATCTGGGCCTCGCGCTTGGCAAGGTCGAGGTCGTGGTCGACCATGATTTTTACGAGCTCCTTGAAACGCACCTGCGGCTTCCAACCGAGCTGCCGTCCGGCCTTGGCGGGGTCGCCGATCAGCAGCTCCACCTCGGCGGGGCGTTCATAACGCTGGTCGTATTTGACATATTTTTCCCAGTCGAGTCCGAGCCGGCCGAAGGTTTCCTGGCAGAATTCCTTGACGCTGTGCGTTTCATTGGTGGCCACGACATAATCGTCGGGCTGGTCCTGCTGGAGCATGAGCCACATCATTTCGACATATTCCTTGGCGTAGCCCCAGTCGCGCTGGGCGTCGACGTTGCCCAGATAAAGCGAGTCCTGGAGGCCGAGCTTGATGCGGGTGGTGGCGCGGGTGATCTTGCGGGTGACGAACGTCTCTCCGCGGCGGGGCGATTCGTGATTGAAGAGGATGCCGTTGCTTGCATGCAGGCCGTAGCTCTCCCGGTAATTCACCGTCAGCCAATAGGCATAGACCTTGGCGCAGCCATAGGGCGAGCGCGGCCAAAACGGCGTGGTTTCCGTCTGCGGGATCTGCTGCACCTTGCCGAACATTTCCGAAGACGAGGCCTGGTAGTAGCGCGTTTTCTTCATGAGGTCGGCCTCACGGATGGCCTCGAGGATGCGCTGCGTGCCGAGACCGTCCACATCGCCGGTGTACTCGGGGATGTCGAAGGAAACCCGGACGTGGGACTGGGCGCCGAGGTTGTAGATTTCGTCGGGTTGCAGGTGATAGAGGAGTTTCACCATCTGCACGGAGTCAGCCAGATCGCCATAATGGAGAAAAAGGCGGACGCCATTGATGTGCGGATCGCTGTAGAGGTGATCAATCCGGCTGGTGTTGAACGTGGAGGCCCGCCGGATGACGCCATGGACCTCGTATCCTTTGGCGAGCAGCAGCTCGGCGAGATAGGAACCATCCTGGCCGGTGATGCCGGTAATGAGGGCTTTTTTCATGCGAAGCCGGAAACTACGCGGGAGAAGGGGGGCGAGGCAAGCTGTTCGCGCAGACTCCGGCCGCGGCCGGCGGCGTGGGCTTGCGCAAGACGGCCGGCCCTGCCAGCCTCGGACCGATGCGTGTCACCCTTATCGCGGTCCAGTCACTCGACGGTTTCATCACCCGCCACGGTGCGCCAGGCGCAGGCTTTGCCTCGGCGGCGGACCAGGCGCACTTTCGGGCGGCGCTGCGGGAGTTTGATTGCGGGGTGATGGGCCGGACAACTTACGAGGAGGCGCGGAACGGGGGCGCGTTTGCCGTGAAACCGGCGCGACGTCGGGTGGTGCTCACACGCGCCCCGGCGCGGTATGCCAGCGCCGCCATTCCCGGCGTGCTGGAGTTTACGGATGCGGCCCCGGCAGAGATCGTCCACCGGCTGCGGAGCGAAGGTGGTTGCGCCTGTGCCCTGCTGGGCGGGGAGCAGGTGTATCATCTGTTTCTCGCCGCCGGGCTGGTGGATGAACTTTGGCTGACCGTGGAGGCGCGGCTCTTTGGCGGCGGCACGAGGTTGCTTGCGGCCGGCGCCGATATCCGGCTGCGGCTGCTGTCGCAGGCGGATTTGGGGGAGGATGCACTGTTGCTGAAATATGCGGTCCGGAAGTAAAGATCCCCGGAGCAAGCTCCGGACATTGCAGACAATTGTGGCGGTGCTGGTCGCCGCCCTCCGATCCGGGCGTCGTCAAGCGACGCCCCTGCTCCAACCAAGCCAAAGCCAGCTTCGGGGAATCAGACCCAATGGAATTGAAATTGGCTGGGCCAGGGCACCGGTTTTGGTTTTGGTGGTCGCAGTTTCCCCCTTTTTGTGACACCCTTCCGCATGAAACTCCTCCTCGCCCCCTTGCTGCTGATGGCCGCGCTCTCGTGTGCGCACGGGACGGAAGTGGCCGCATTGCTGCCGGGCGAAGCATTCGTCTATCGGGTCGGCTGGGGGATTTTTAGCGGAGCGGGTGAAGTCAAAGTTTCGGCGGTGGCGGAAACCCTCGCCGGAAGTCCCGGAACGCGGGTGACCACCCTGACCAGAACCCAGGGTACGATCGGCCTGTTGTATGCATTTACCGGGCAGGCGGTGGCGCATTTTAGTGCGAGCAACGGCCTGATGCTCAACGCCCAGGCGGAGACTGCGGCCGGCAGCAAGCGAACCCAGATGGCGGTCACCTTTGACTATGCCCATAGTGTGGCGAAATACGTTGATCTGCTCCATCCCGCCCGCAGTACCACGCTGGTCATGCCGGCCGGCCGGCCGCTCGATCTCATCACGGTGCTGATCCAGGCCCGCGCCTGGAATCTGAAGCCGGGTGAAACCCATGCGGCGCTGGTGCTCTTCGACAACGAATTTTATCCGGTCAACATCACCGCGCAACGCCTCGAGAAAATCGACACCCCCAAGGGCCCGCGTGATGCGATGCTGCTGGTGCCGGTGATGAGCGGCACCCCCAAGGGAATGTTCAAAAAGGGCGGCGCGATCCAGGTCTGGATCTCCAACGATGCTGACCGGCTGCCGCTCAAGTTCGAGGTGAAGGTGAAGGTGGGCACGGCCGTCGCCACGCTCATCGACTATCACCCGCCTTCCGCGCCGGCGCCAAAGTCATGAAAAACGCCGTTTTCGCCGTCCTGCTCATGGTGAGTGTGACGCTGACCGCCTACTATCGGGTGCAGTCCTACCGGGCGGAGACCGCCCGGGAGCTTCTGTCCCATCAGGCCGCCAGTGACCAGGCCAACCTGGTGCGCCGACTGGCCGAGTCCGAGAGCCGGGCCAAAAATGCGCTTCTGGCCGGTGACCAATCGGCGCTCACCGCGCGGCAAAATGTGGGGGAAACCGGACAACAGCTGGCCAAGCTTCGGTCCGAACTGGCGACTGCGCAGGCCAGGGCACGAACCGCGGCGGACGAGGCCGGCCGGACGATGGCCGACCTGCGGCGGCAGCTCGATGAGCAGGAGAAGCGGGCCGCCGGTTCCCAGGCACTCCAACAGCAATACGCCAAGGACGCCGCTGACTTTGCCTCGGCCAAAATTGACGCGCTTAACCAAATGGTCGCACAGGAGCAGCAGAAACGCGCCGAGGCGGAACGCACCGCCGCCGGCGCCACCACGGAAGCCGCCCGCCTTGCCCTGCTCCACCAGCAGGACGTGGCGGCCCGGCTCGCCGCCGAGGCGGCGGCCAAAACCGGCGCCGACCGGCCGGTTGCGCCCGGTACCCGGCATTAGTTCGGTGGCCGGGCGGGCTGGCAGTGCAAGTTTTCCCAAATATGTCCTTGCCTGGATGGGGTGAAAAGCCTTTTGCTTCCCCTTCCACTTATGAAAGCGACCATCAAAACCCAAGGCCAGCAGTTCGTCGTGTCTGTCGGCGACATCCTGACCCTCAACCGCTACAAGGACACCGTGGCGGGCGCAACCGTCGAGATCACTGACGTGCTGTCAGCCGGCGAAGGCGCGGACTTCAAGGTCGGCACCCCCCGCCTCGCGGGAGCCAAGGTCACGGCCAAAAT
>CAIXIZ010000143.1 GCA_903919625.1 uncultured Verrucomicrobiota bacterium | reverse complement strand
GGCTTCGGCTTGGTTGGGGTAGGGGCGTCGCTTGACGACGCCCGGATCGGAGGGCGGCGACCAGCACGGCCCCCTGTGCCACTATTGTCTGCAATGCCCCGGAGCTTGCTCCGGGGCCTCTTTACGCCCGGCCGAGATAGCTGCCGTCGGTCGTGTTCACGCGGATCAATTCGCCTTCCTTGATGAAGAGCGGCACCTGGATCATCATGCCCGTCTCCAGCTTGGCGGGCTTTTGCACGTTTGAGGCGGTGTCGCCCTTTACGCCGTCGGCGCTTTCCGTGATTTTCAGGGTGACCGCGCTCGGCAGCTCAATGGTGAGCGGTTTGTCGTCCACAAAGAGCACGTCCACTTTGCCGTTGGCGGTGAGATAATTTTTGGCGTCGCCGATGAGCGTGCCGCTCAGCTCGACCTGTTCAAAGGTGTTTGGGTCGATGAAGGCAAAGTTCTCGCGGTCGGCGTAGCTGAACTCGAGGGTCTTTTTCTCGGTGGGCAGCACCTCGATGGTGTCGGTCGAATTGAAGCGCTGGTCGAGCGACTTGCCGTAGCGCAGATTGCGCATTTTGACCTGCACAAAGGCCCGGAGGTTGCCCGGCGTGCGGTGCTGGGTCTCCATGACGAGGTGGGCCTCGCCGTTAAACTTGATGACTTGGCCTTTGCGGATGTCGTTGGCTGCAGGCATGGGATAGGAGGAAAAGAGGGTGGTGGTAAGTTGGGAAAGGGGACAGGCGTAAGGCATCGGCGCGATGAGGTCAAGGCCGGTGGTGGGAATGAAAACGCCTTGAGTCCGTGGCTGTGCGGGCCAGCCTCCCGTCGTGCCAATGCCCCGTGTCATATTTTGTGGCTGGGCCGCCCTGGCGGTTCTCACCGGTTGCTCTGCCGAAGTCACCAAACTCCCGGCTGGGCAGCGCAAGATGTTGCAGGATTCCTCGCGCTTTCACGAAATTCGTGCCACCGCCGATTTGCCGCCTTCAGTGGTTGCGCTTTGTGCGGATAATCACGGCAAACTGGCCGACCCTGGCCAGAAGTGGGAGGCGACCGACGTCATCATGGATGACACCCTATCGCGTAAGCGGCTGGTTTGGGCGGCGACCGATGGTGAGCATTATGTGGTCCATTACGAGAGCGGTGGAAGAGGACATGGCTTCCATGTGTTGGTCGCGACCTTCAAAAACGGAGACGCAATGCCGACCGAGATTTGGCATGGCGTTGGCGGCCAACTCCAGGATTACGCGGCTTTTCTCGGCGCACTGCAGGCTGGAAAGCTGGACGATCGTTTGGATTACGCCCATTGAGTGGCTGACAAGCGCACATCAGCAAATTCTCGGAGGGCCGCTGCAACAGACCGTTCGACGCGATCCCTGAGACCGGTTCCCAGACAATAATTGCGTTGGCGCACGGGCAAAAAACGGGCTGAAGTGACGGGATGGTGTTTTCCGTCGTGGTCATATTGGTCGTCCTCAAACTGCTCGCCGAGCTGGGGCTGGCCGCGCTCAACCGTGCCGAGGTGCGGCGCCACGCGGCCCGCGCGCCGGCAGGAGTGGCAGCCATCATGGACGAGGCGACCTATCGGAAGGCCACCGACTATACGTTGGCCAAAAACCGGCTCGGGGTCATCGAGGGCATTTTTGACACCGGCGTCCTGTTGGCGGTGCTTTTCGGCGGAGTGCTGCCGTGGGTTTTTGGACAGGTGACGGCCTGGGGTGGGCCAGACGCGACGTGGACCGGTGCGCTCGCGATTCTGCTCGCGGGCGGGCTGCTCAGCCTGCCCGGACTGCCGTTTGACTGGTGGGCGCAATTTCATCTGGAGGCGCGCTTTGGGTTTAATAAGGCCACCCCCGCGCTCTGGCTGACCGATAAGATCAAAGGGACGGTGCTCGCGTTCGCCCTGGGTTTCCCGTTGCTGTGGGCGCTGCTTTCGCTGGTGCACCGGGTGGGTGGCGTCTGGTGGATCTGGGGTTTCGGGCTGATGTTCGGCGTGCAGCTCCTGATGATGGTGCTTTACCCGAAGCTGATCCTGCCGCTCTTCAACAAACTCACCCCGCTGCCGGAAGGTGAATTGCGGGTCCGGCTGATGGCGCTGGCGGAGCGCACCGGCTTTGCGGCCCGCACCATCGAGGTGATGGACGGCAGCAAGCGTTCGGGGCATTCCAATGCATTTTTCACCGGGTTCGGACGGTTCCGGCGAATCGTGCTGTTTGACACCCTGATCGCGCAGCTCTCGCCCGAGGAGTTGGAAGCGGTGCTCGCGCATGAGATCGGGCATTACCGGCGCGGGCATATCCCAAAAATGCTCGCGCTGGCGGCGGTGCTGCAGCTCGCCGGTTTTTGGGCGGTGGCGGCGCTGGCCCGCAGCGACTGGTTTAATCCCGCCTTTGGTTTCGCGGCCGGACAGCTCGCGCCGGCGTTCCTGCTTTTTGGACTGCTCGGCGGGGTGGCGACTTTCTGGCTGACGCCGCTGATGAACCTCCTCTCCCGCAAACACGAGTACGAGGCGGACGCTTTTGCGCGCGCCGCGCTCGAAGGACCGGCGGCGATGATCGCCGCCTTGCGCAAGCTGGCGCAAAAAAACCTGACCAATCTCACCCCGCATCCGTGGTTCAGCGGTTTCTATTATTCGCATCCCACCATGCTGGAGCGCGAGGCGGCGCTGCGCGCCGGCTGATCTTGCCACGAAAAAGCACAAAGCGCACAAAGATGACTGGTAAACGCTTAGCTCGACCGCAAGCCCTTGGCCACATCCCGAGATGGGGTCTTCTGATGGGCGTCTGTTGCCTGTTCGTGGCCACGGCCTTTCCTGCGGCCGGCACGCTGACCGTCGCCACCTACAACGTCGAAAATTACACCGAGGAAAACCGGATGGCGGACGGGGTCTATCACCCCGACTACCCCAAGCCCGAGTCGGAGAAAACGGCCTTGCGGGCGGTCATCCGCCAGCTCGGCGCCGATGTGCTGGCCTTGCAGGAGATCGGCTCGGCGGCCTATCTGGCGGAATTGCAGCGTGACTTGAAAGGGGAGGGGCTCGACTATCCCAGCGCGGTGGTGCTAGAGGCGGAGGGGCTCGACCCCGTGCGCCATGTCGCCGTGCTGTCGCGGCGGCCGTTTACTTCGGTGGTGCGGCATACCGACCTGACGTTCAAATATTTCGGAGGGGTCGAGAAAGTGAAGCGCGGCCTGCTGGAGGTGCGGCTGGCTGTTGGCGGCACGGAGTGGACGGTCTTTGTCGTGCATCTGAAGAGCAAGCTGACCGAGCGGGCGGATGACCCTGAGTCGGCCCTGGAACGGGCGGGCGAGGCGGAGGCGGTGCGCGATTGTGTGCTGAAAATCTTTCCCAACCCGGCGCAGGCGAAGTTTTTGCTGGTTGGTGACTGCAACAGCAGTCGCACGGAACGCCCGGTGCGTGCTTTGTTGGAGCGCGGGAAGACGACCATCGCGGAATGGTTGCCTGCGGCCGACAGCCGCGGCGAAGTCTGGACTGAATTTTGGCACCAGGAGGATACTTATGCCCGGATTGACCACATTCTGGTATCGCCCGGATTACGCCCGGCTGTGGTGTCGGCACGCATTGCGGACGGACCGGACACGATGAAAGCCAGCGATCACCGGCCGGTCGTGGTGACGCTGAAGACGGATTAGGGAAGCAGCCGATTGAGCCTGCCGGCCGGTGCCTCAAAATCCGATTGCAACCCCCAGCTCAAAAACCCGGTCGTTGCCGAATTTTAGTTTTTGGACGGCATTGGCGGCGGCGGCATTGGTCAGTGCAATATCCTCATGCTTGATGATGAGATAACCGGCGTTGAGGGTGGCCTGGCCAAAGAGGTGGAACTGCAGGCCGGCCATGAGCTGCCAGGCCAGGGCATTTTTGCCATTGGAGAATTTGGCCACATTGGTCCCGCCCGAAAAAACGTTGAGCTTGCTCAGATCCACCCGCGCCAGCCCGACACCCGCCCCGAGATAGGGGGCAAATCCATAGTAAGAGCCCACGTCGGTTAAGATGTTGCCAAAGCCGGTGAACTGGGAAGAGCTGCCCGTGATTGAGGTGACCGTTCCGGCCGAGCTGGTCCCGCTGCCAAAGTCGTTCTTATACCAATAGCCCGTAGCTTTTACAGTTGTAATGTGACGGGAAGGGTGCAGGTTCGGGTGATGGCACGGCAATTACCACCCCTTGGGGCAGAACTGGTGAAAGCAATCGAAGCCGCGTGGGCGCAGCCCCAGGCGGACT
>CAIXIZ010000142.1 GCA_903919625.1 uncultured Verrucomicrobiota bacterium | reverse complement strand
GGCACGTCCTTGATGATTTGCGAGGGCTCGGGACCGACGCCGAGGTAGCGGAGATTGGGCAGCGCGGCGGGCATGGTTTCGCCCGCGTAGGCGACGGCGAGGATGGCGCGCACCATCGCGGCGACATAGCGCCGGGCGTTTTTGGGCAGGTCGCCGAAATGGCGCACGGCCGTGACATCCTCGGCCCAGCCGGGAAACGTTTCGTAGACCGGGTGCAGCGTCTTGCGCACGGCCTCGTTGCGGGGGACGTGGGCGTAACGCCTGCCCGCCGCATCCTGATAACCGGTGCAAATGAGCAGGTCGCCATGCCAGGCGCCGGCATGCGTGAGCGCATCGAGCTTGTTGATCATCAGATCCTGATAGCCGCCGTAACGGAGGGCGTCGCCCTTCTCCACGGCATCGAACCAGCCGACCATGCGCTGGCGGCCCGTGCTGGTGCCGAACTCGATCTGTTTCAGCTTCATCGCGAGCGGGTGCAGGTCGTCCATCTGCGTGAGGAAGGTGTGCGTGCCGACCTTGGTGTCGTAGGCCTTGGCGACCCCAAAGGTGTGGATGGGCTGCACCGGGATGCCGGCGCTTTCGAAAAATTCCGGGGTGAACGTGTGCGACGCCGTGACGTTGGGCGAATACCCGTGACGTTTGTCGAGCCAGTAGGCCTGGCCAAACTCGCCGATGACGGTGCGGCCGGCGCGGAGTTCGCGGAGGATGAGCTCACGCACTTCGCCGATGTTTTTTGCCAGCGCCGTGCCCGCCGCCCAGTAGGTCTGCGTGAGCGCGTCGAGATTGAGCGTGAACGGCTCCGTGCCCCGGTAGCGGGTGAAGTCAAATTCATCGGCCGAGAAGACCCCGAGTTCGATGGCCTCGACATTGGCGCGGCGCTCGGCGGCCGTGAGCCGGTCAAAAAAACCGGCAAAATTTTCCGGCGAAACCCGGCAGACATGCCGGATGAGACGCATCGCCCGGTCGGCGCGCTGGGCGAGCTTGCGCGCGAAGAAATTCGGCCCGGCGAGAAAATCGGAAAAGGTGATCTGCCACTGGCCGACTTCGTCAAGGTAGGCGGGGGTGATGCCGCGGCCGGTGGAGCCGCGCGGTTCCTCCGCGAGCACATTGACGCGGTAGTCCTCCCACGCGAGGTCGAGCAGGCGGTGGGTGAGGTCGGAGACGAGCGTCCGCTCGTCGATGAGCAGGCGCGAGAGGATGGCGTGGCCTTTTTTTTCGAGGGGCTTCGTTTCCCACCAGATTTTGCGCGGGTCGGCGACGACGCCGGCCCCGATGCAGAGATGCGCGACGTCGCGGACCACGACGCCGGCAGGCAGGAGGTTGAGCTTGATGCCCCCCGCAGTATGGCCGGAGTTGGCGCCCCCGTTGACCTTGAGGACGACCGAGACGGGATGGGGCGTGCCGGCAAGCTCCTGGGCCACCTCGGGGATGAGGCGGCCCTTGCCCTCGTCACCAAGGGAAATGCCGACATCGGCGATAAGCTGGCTGGAAAACGGGAGGAGGGACATGACGGGAACGCCCATGCTCAACCGCCGGCGTCCGGCCTTCAATCTTCAACTTCCATCCGGTGGCAGATTTCCCTGGGCGGGATAACCAGCAAGGTTGCACCCTGCCGCGCCGCGATGGCTCACCACTTCACACTAAAGCCATTGCCCGCCAGATTGAAGGTGCGGGAAGAGGCGACGTACAGGGCATTCTCAGTCAGATGACGGCTCACGTTTTCGAGCGCGGGGCTTTCGGCCGCCGACACCGACTGCGAGTAATATGCCGCCGGGCGGCGGGCCTCGGCGAGGAGGCTTTCGCGTAAACCCGTCCGGCCATTTTCTCCACCAGCGGCCACCATCGCCGGGTCATCGGTTGACGGGTTGAGCGCCGATGGGCTGAAATCGCCGCCCAGGGCGACGGTGACCGGCGGTTGCAGCGCAAATGGCGGGACAGCCGTCACCCCATCGGATACGTCGGTCCGGGCCCAAGGAGTAAGGACATTGAGCGGACCGCTCTGCTCCGTCCCGGCGCCGGGTGCAGGAGTGACGGAGGTGGCGACCTCTGGGGCGTCGGTCTGGCTGGGCGCCTCCGGTACGGACGGTGCGGTGGCGGGAGCAAGGTCGGGCTGAGACGTCGCGGCGACGGCCCTGCCTGCGGGCACCGGGATATTGACCTTGGCAATATCCGAACGGGGTGCCGAACGGACCAAGACAGGCTGGCGCATGATGCTGATGGCCAAAGCGAGGGCGGCGGCTGCGCTGAGCGGAGTGGCCAGCCGCACGAAACGGGGCGAGTGCGACCAAGTGTGCCACCACGGACGTTTTACGACAATGGCGGCGAGCTGCTTGGCCCGCAGTTCCTGCTCAAAGCGCGACCAAAATTCAGGTGGCGGCTGTTCGGCGCGTTTGAGCCGCAACAAATCCTCCAGGCTGACTTTTTGTGGTTGGCGGTCGAGCATGTGGTCAGGAACGCAGGTAGGGTGAAAGTTCGGCTTGCAGCAGCTGCTTGGCGTAATGGACACGCGAACGGACCGTGCCGACCGAGCAGTGCATGATTTCGGCAATCTCTTCGTGGCTCAGGCCGTCAATTTCAAAAAGAGTGATCACGGTACGGTGCTTGATAGACAGTTTTTGCAGCGCTTCGTTCAATTTTTCCTGCAGTTCTCTCGCGAAAGTTTCTCGATCCG
>CAIXIZ010000141.1 GCA_903919625.1 uncultured Verrucomicrobiota bacterium | reverse complement strand
TGCCCCGGCCGTTGTCCCTGATGCCCAGCGAGCCATCGACATGGATCACGACCTCGATGCGGGTGCAATGGCCGGCCAGATGCTCGTCCACGGAGTTGTCGAGCACCTCGGAAACGCAGTGGTGCAGCGCGCGCTCGTCGGTGCCGCCGATGTACATGCCGGGCTTTTTGCGGACAGCCTCGAGGCCCTTGAGCTGGCCGAGCTTGTCGGCGTCGTAGTCAGTGGCGGCGGCCGGATTTTGGCCGGGGATTTGCGGGTCGGGAGCGTCGGGCATGCAGGGGGAAACGTGGGTGAAATTGAGGCCCAAAATCTCGCCAAAAATGGCCGGGCAAACAACCCATTTCTGGCCCAAAAAAGACGAAAAATTCCGGGGTCGGCGCGCGATTGTCGTTGCGCCTCCGGCCCGCCGCCAATAGGCAGCCGGGCGCGTGCAGCCGACCGGCCGGGCCGCCCCCGCCACGGTCAACGCCAGGCCGTGGCACCGGCGCCTTGGGCGATGGCCGCTTTGGGCGGGGGCTGACCGCGGCGAGCCGCGAGGCCGGTGTTGCATTTGGCGGCAGCGGCGGCATCACCGAGGCCTGCCATGCGCCACCCCGCCCTTGAAAACCTGCTCATTCTCCAAGCCCGCGACCAACGGCGGCTGACCCTGGAGGCGCAGCTGGTGGCCGTGCCCGGCGAGATTGCCGCGGTCGAGAAAAAAATTGCGGCCGAAAAATCCGCCATCGAGACGGCCCGCACCGAGCTGCAGCAGCTGGAGGTCAGAAAAAAGTCCCTGGAGAATGACATCGGCACCGCCGAGACCAAGCTCGCCAAATACCGCACCCAACAGTCCCAGGTGCGGAAGAACGACGAGTTTCAGGCGCTGGGCCATGAGATCGACAACGCAACCAGGGAGATCGGCGAATTCGAGGAGCGCGAGCTGGAGGTGATGTTTTCCATCGACGAGGCGAAGAGGAAATTTGCCGCCGCCGAGGCCGAGCGCAAAACCCATATCGCCGGCCACGAGACCCGCATCCGCACCCTGCGCGAGCTGGAGGCCAGTCTCCGCGCCGAACTCACGGCTGCCCTGGCCGGGCTGGCGGCCGCGCGGACACCGCTGGATGCGCCGACCTTGAAGCTTTACGACCGCGTGGCCACCCGCAGCCAGCCGGTCTGCGCGCCGATCCACGACGGCAAATGCGGGGGCTGCCACCTGAAGATCTCGGGCGAGGCCGATGCCGCCGCACGCAAAGGCGACAAACTCGCCACCTGCGACCAGTGCGGCCGCATCGTCTGGTGGGAGGCGGTCTGAGCGCGAAGGGCATCGGAGCAGGCGCCAAGACGCCAGGCGGCGAAGGGATGGAGCCAGGCCATTTGTTTGCTTCGCGCAGCTTGGCCGCTTCGCGTCTTTGCGCTGAAAAATCCTGCCTGCGGCTGCGCCGTATCGCGCTTGCGTTCGCCCGCGCGCGCGGGCAATGTCGCCCCCTTGGTTTTGGGGCCTGGTCGTCGCTCCCACGTTCTTTGATCCCAAGGCGCGGGTAATGCCGCGCCCGTCGAACCGTTGGAGAGGAAAGTCCGGACACCGCAGGGCAGGATGCCGCACGAGCTTCACGGCAAGTGCGGGCGCCGCGTTTCAAGGCGCGGCGACGGACAGTGTCACAGAAAACAGACCGCCCCGCAGGCAACTGCGGGGCAAGGGTGAAAAGGTGGGGTAAGAGCCCACCGCGCCACCAGCAATGGTGGCGGCACGAAAAACCCCGTCCGGTGCAAGGCAAACTAGGCGGCTGGGCGGCCCGTCCCATAGCCGCGGGTATGCTGCAGCCGGC
>CAIXIZ010000140.1 GCA_903919625.1 uncultured Verrucomicrobiota bacterium | reverse complement strand
CCGTAGGCGTGCTTGAAGAGCTGCGCGGTGGTGACGATCATGGTGAGATTGGGATCCGAAGCCTATCCACCGCAATTTCCATGCCGCAAGGGCATTCTCATGCCGGGACCAGCTAGAAATCTTTCTAACGCCGGGCAGAGAAATCCGAGCACCCGTTTCGGCCATCGGGCATGGCCTATGACCGGTTTAGGCGGTCTGGCCGGGCCGGGCCGGCTCCCGTCGGTTTCCCGGCGCATGGCCGTGTCCCCACCCCTCCGCCCACACAAGACTCAGGAGGCCAGAGACAGCCGGCCGGTGCTGTCACCCAGCCGTTCAGCCGACGCCCCGTGCAGATCCATCATCATCATGTAAAGATTGGTCATCGGCACGGACTGTTCGAGAACGTTGAACCGGCCCGTTTTGACCGCGCCGCCGGCCCGCCCGGCGAGCACGATGGGCAGGTCGGTATGGTCATGCTTGTTCCCGTCGCGGATGCAGGAGCCATATTGGACCAGGCAGTGGTCGAGCAAAGTGCCATCCCCTTCCTTGACTGACTTCATCTTGCCCACGAGATAGGCGAATTGTTGCGCGTAGAACTCGTCGATTTTTTGGATTTGGGCGAGTTTGTCGCGGTTGCCCATATGATGGGAGATGGAGTGGTGGCCGTCCGAGATGCCCAGATTGGCAAAAGTGCGGCCGCTGGACTCGCTCGCCAGCATCAGGGTGGCGACCGGTGTGCTGTTGGTCTGAAAAGCCAGCACCACCAGATCCATCATGATCTTCATGTGTTGGTCATAGTCGGGCGGCACTCCCGTGGGGGCGGGCATGTCCGGATTGGCCGCGGCGATGGCCTCAAACGAGGTGATGCGGCGCTCAATCTCCCGCAGGGCGCTGAAATACTCGTCGAGCTTCTGCTGGTCCGAGCGGCCCAGCCGGGACTGCAGCTGGCGGGCGTCGGCCTGCACGAAATCGAGGATGCTGGTGCGTTCGACGAGGCGGCGTTCCTTGCTCAGGTCCATCCCATCGGCGGCGGCACCAAACATCCGCTCGAACACGAGGCGGGGATTGCGCTCCGCCGGGTTGGGCTGGGTGGCGGAACGCCAGGAAAGATTGTACTGGTACGCGCAGCTGTACCCAGTGTCGCACACACCCGTCAGCTTGGCGGCATCACAGCTCAGCTCCAATGAGGGCAGGCGGTAGTTTTGCGCCGATTTATTCGCAATCATCTGGTCCACCGAGATGCCGACATGAATGTCCCGGCCACCGGTTTTGTACGCCTGGCAGCCGGTCAGAAAGGTGGCGCCGGCGCGGGCATGGTCGCCACCGCCGTCGCCATTGGCATTGGCTTTGTAGTGGTCGAGCCCGCTGATGATCTGCATGTCTCCCTTGTACGGTTCCAACGAGGCAAGGGTGCGGCCCATGGTGTAGTTGGCGCCCTCGCCGGTGGGCCACCAGTTGGCGTTGTCCACCCCGTTGGGCACATAGACAAAGGCAGTGCGCAACGGATACGGCCCACTGGCCGCCGCCGCCGCCGGACCGGCGGCCGCTGCCGCGCGCTCCGCCGCCCGGAGGGTGCCGGCGGGCATCAGGCTTTCGAAAAACGGCAGTGCCACCATTGCGCCCATGCCGCGCAGAAATGTCCGGCGGTGCAGGCTGGCGGGAAAGGGCTGGGCGGGTTTGGTCGGCATGGCGGAGGGTGGGTTAGCGTTGCGCGAGTTTGTCCGAAAGTTGATTAGCAGGATGAGACGGCGGCGAACCGCCCGGAGTTTCGCCCCGGCGCTGTTGAAATGCAATGCTGTTTATCACGGCGTCAATGTAGGCCGGCAGGGTGTTGTTGCCCTTGGCGGCCGTGGCCATGATGCTGTCGATCGTCGGACGGTCATAGTAGTCGGTGCCCCGGCCGATGGCGTAGGTGAGCAGCTGGGTCGCGAAATTTTTGTAAAAATCCTCGCTTCGCGGACCGGCGAGCAACGCCCCGAGCTCGGTGGCGCTGGCGACTTTTTCCCCCGTCGGGAGTTCGCCATGCGAATCCACCGGCTGGCCGTTCTCGGTCGTGCGCCAGGCGCCGGTGGCGTCAAAGTTTTCCAGGGCAAAGCCGAGCGGATCGATCACCTTGTGGCAAACGGCGCAATTGGGCACGGCCCGGTGGAGCGCGAGACGTTCACGGGTGGTGGTAGGCTTGGCTCCCTCCTTGTTTTCGGGGAGGCTGGGAACATTGGGGGGAGGCGGTGGCGGAGGGGTTCCCAGCAAGGTTTCGAGCACAAATTTGCCCCGCAAGACCGGTGACGTGCGGTTGGCATAGGAACTGAGCGCCAGAATGCCGCCCTGGCTGAGGAGCCCGGCCCGGCGCTCAGGCGGAAGGGAGACCCGGACAAAGTCTTCGCTCTTGCTGGGCGGCGGGGTGGGCGGCGGGGTAGCGGGTCCGGCGCCCCGGCCGGCGGCACCGGCCAATCCGCGTGCCCCGCGGGCGCCCCGCCCCGGTGCAGCCGCCGGTGCCGGAGTGCCGGCGGCAATGGCCACACCACCATTGGCAGCGGGAACAATCACCACCCCGGCTGCGGTTGGAGCAGGAGTGGCGCCGGCCACCTCGGTGCCAGCGGGAGTTTCCTTGTTCAGGCCATAAAACTTGACCAGCAGCGGGCTGGCGTAGGTGTAATCGGCCGTCAGCAGCTTGGTCAGCGGCTCGCCGTTGGTCCTGAAGTCGCCAAAAAATTTCTGGGTCTCCATCACCATGTCGGCGGCCAGTGAAGCGTTCCAATCGGGGTAGAGCTTCTGGTCCGTCTCGCGCAACGGGATGTTGCGTAGATGCAACCATTGCCCGGCAAAATTGCGGACAAAACGTTCTGCTTTCGGATCGGCCAGCATGCGTTGGGTCTCGGCGGCAAGATTGCGCCGGAGCTGCCCGTGTTCCGCCAAATCCCGCAGCCGGTCATCGGGCGTGCTACTCCAGAGAAAATAGGAGAGCCGCGAGGCCAGGGCCGGTTCACTGATGGCATAGTTCCGGTCGGGCTTTTCATTCACCCCCGTCGGCTCGCCTCGGAACAGGAAGCTGGGGGAGACGAGCATGGCCTGAAGTGCGAGCTCCCAGCCGCTCTCCGGCGTCCCCCCGTCGGCCATGGTGGAACGGACCATCTTCGCGAGCCGTTCGGTTTCGTCCACGGTGGGTTCACGGCGGAACAGGCGGGTGGCAAGGCCGGTCACGCCATGCGTGATCCAGCGATCGCGCTCCGCCGGCGTGGCCGGCGGCTGACCGACCAGTTGCAGGAACGCAGTGTTGGGCATGGCCGGCTCGGGGTTGAACGGACCTTCCACGGCCACCGGATGGAGCCAGAAAATCTTCGGAGTTGGCGAGCCACCCGCGCCGCGCGCCCCACGGGCACCCGCGGCGCCAGGCGCGGCTGGATTCAGCAAAAGTGCCAACTGAGGCAGCAGCGGCTTCTGCGCATCGGTCAGGATGGGACTGATCAGGTTCAACGCTCCGGTGCGGAGCTGCGTGACCTTGGCCTGAGCGTCGTTCACCTGCTGTTGCGCCTGGGTGATCTCATCAACGAGGGGCCCAAGTTGCGCAATCTGTGCATCTGTGAGCATAAGTCTGACTTTCAGGGTGTCGATCGTCAGGGGGGCTGGTCCGGCGGCGGGAAACCCGCCAGCGCCACCACGGCCACCGCGACCCGGGGGCGCAGCTTGCGGGGGCGCAGGCGACAGCGCCAAGGACTGATCCGGGGCATTGCCGGCATACTCCACCGTCAGAAGGTGGACGCCACGGCTGATCTTTAGCTCGGGCAGCTGTTGCTTGATCCCGCTGGCCCGGTCACCTTTGGTGGTCTGCAGGCCGGTCGCAATGACCACAGAATCAAGCTGTACATTATAGAGCAGGTTGGTGGTGCCCCCATCACTGCCCGCGCTGACCGTAATTTTGTAAATTCCGGTGGCCGGCACGGTGAAGCGCCATTTGGAGCTGGTCGTCCGGTCAAAGCGCACATTCGGGGACAGGAGGGTGGTGTTTTCGCCCTGCCATTCGTCGGCCAACGCCGTGGTGATGCGGGGGGCAGGCAGCCGTTCCGGCACCGCATCGCGGGCCACGGCCCGGGCGGCGGCGAGATAGCGCTCAAACAGCAGGGGAGAAAGCGAGAGTACTTCGCCGATGTTGTCGAAACCGTAACCGGAATCATCCTCCGGAAAATCCTTCGAAGGATTAAAGGCAATCCCCAGGACGTCCTGCACCGTATTTTTATATTCCTCACGGTTGAGGCGGCGGACCACCACGCGT
>CAIXIZ010000139.1 GCA_903919625.1 uncultured Verrucomicrobiota bacterium | reverse complement strand
GCTTCGCCCGGGTCATCGCCACGTACAGCACACACAGCGCCTCATAGGCCGCCTCCACTTCCTCGCCCGCGATGTGCGCGGCGAGCACCGCATCGTGTTCGGCAAAGAGTTTCTCCGGCAGATCCAAAATCCACCCGACGCTGCGGTCGGCCGCATGGTGTACGGCCAGCCCCTTGCGCCGTTGCGCCAGCGACTGCCCCTCCAGGTCCGGCAGGATCACCACGTCGAACCCCAGCCCTTTCGCCTTGTGCACCGTCATCACCCGCACCACTCCGGCCGCATCGGCATCGCGCACCGTATGCGCCTCGGCCAGGGCGAGAAATTCCGCCACGTCGCGCCGGCCGCCTTCGTCATACTCCCGCGCAAGTTCAACCAGCTGCCGGCCCCGCGTCCGGCTGAACTCATCCTTTGGCCCGAGCGCCGGCTCCAGCACGCGCAGCCATTTTTCCAGCGTTCCGGCAAATCCTGCGGTGTGCAGTTCGCCCAGCAGGCGCCGCGTGACCGTGTCCCGGGTCGTCCCGCCCGCCTCGGCCAGGGCCGCCCCCAAGGGGGTCATCCGCCAGTGCTCCTGCGCAAAATTATCGCCCGGATGGGCGGCGGCACGGAGCAGCGCCAGCAGGGCGCAGGTGAGGGGATTGTCGGTCGCGACGTGGAGATCGCTCTCCGCTACTGCGGCGAGCCCGCCCTCCCGCCGCAGAAAGTCGGCGAGCCGCGCGGCCGTGTCATTTTTTTGCACCAGCACCGCCACGGTCAGCCCGCGCGCCCGGGGTTCCGTCTCCCGCAAGATGGCCAGGGTCTCCGCAAACCGGCCGGCTTCATCCGCCGCGTGGCGCAGCCCGGCGAAACCGCCCAGCCCTTCGCGCTCGCTCGAGTGGGCCCGCCACTCCCGGGACCACCGGGCCGCCGCGTCGGGCGGCAGCACGGCCCGCAGGGCCGCCGCGTCGCCCAGCACCCGGTTGACCATCGTGATCACCGCCGGCCCCGACCGCCACGAGGTGGTCAGGTGCCGCTCCGCAATCGCCCCGGGCGCCGCCGCATTGTAGTGGTCGAAAATTTCCCGGAAGAGCCGCGCGTCGCCCGCCCGCCACGCAAAGATGGCCTGCTTCACATCGCCCACATAAAAAAAACTCCGCCGCCCTTCCGCATCCTGGACCGCCTCGTCGATCAGGTTCCGCAGTACGCTCCACTGCGCGAAGCTTGTGTCCTGAAACTCGTCGAGCAGCCAGTGGTCGTACTGCGCGTCGAGCCGCCAGTCCAGCAGCAGCCGGCGGCCGGCCCCGTCCGGGGATTCTCCTCCGGCGCCCGCCTCGCGCGTGAGCGCGACCGGCTGCAGCAGCCGCGTGATGTCGGCAAAGGTCAGCTGTCCGCCCCGGCGCACCGCGTCCTGATAAACCAGGTCATAACCATGTAACACGGCATAAATGCCGCGCGTCATCTCCAGCCGGCGCACCAGCTCGGCACCGCCCAACGCCATCACGACCGCCCGGAGCGCTGCGCTGGCCGGCGGCCCGAGCGGCACTTTTTTCCGCTCCACCGTCAGCTCCGCCCGTCCGGCCTGCAACGGCTCCCACACCTTGAACGCGTTGCCGATGAGATAACGGACCGGTGGCGGCAGTGGCGCGCCCGGCGACCATTCCGGCAAGGCCGCAAAAAAATCCTCCAGCCGCCCGCGTTGCCGGTCCCCCAGGGTCGCCCACGGCAGCGCCGCGTGCAGCTCCCGGACGGCCTCCTCGCGCCGTTCCGCCGCGGCCAGCCAGGGGTTTCCCTCCGGCCAGATGTGCCGGGCCTCGCCCCAGCACGCCGCCAGCGGTGCGTCGAGGTACGTCTCTGCATGGGCGTCGAGAAATGCATCCAATTTTCCCATGAGCCGTTTCTCCTCCGTCCCAAAGGTGGCCCGCTTAAAGGCCTCGATAAAGTCCCGCTGCGCCGCCCCCGGACCCCCAGCGGTCGCGGCGCACAGCCGGGCCAGCGCCCGGCGCCGTTCCCGTTGCGCCGCCGCGCCCTCCAGCAAGGCGAACTCGCCCCCCAGCCCCAGTTCCAGGGGAAAGCTCCGCACCACGCGGGTGAAAAAGCTGTCGAGTGTGCCAAGGCTGAGCTGCGGCATCGCCTCCACCACCGCCCGCAGCAGCCGCAGAAAATCCGCCGGTCCCGTCGTGGCGCCGAGTTCGTGGGCCAGCTTCCCCGCCTCGGTTTCCGAGGCCGCCGCGCGCGCCAGCTTCTTCAGGATTTCGTCGAAAAACTCGCCCGCCGCCTTGCGGGTGAATGTGAGCGCCACGATCCGCTCCGGTGCGGCGCCGGCGGCCAGCAGCGCGATGTAGCGGTTCGTCAGGGCATAGGTCTTCCCCGACCCCGCCGACGCCAAAATCATCATATGGCCGGGAATTTTCATGGCGTGCCCTCCCTGGTCTTGGCCGGGGTCTCCCCGGCCCATTCCACACTCGCGGCCGTCCCGTGGTGAAACAGCCCCGCCCAGGCTGCGTCGTCGCGCGCGTCCCGTTCCACCGGAGGCCAGAATTCCCCGGCGGCAATCGCCGCCGCCACTCCCGCCGCACAGGCCTCGGCCGCGGTCTGCAATGCCGCCGTCGGCCCGTCCCACAGCTCCACGGCCGTCTCTCCCGCCGCCTTGGGCAGGTTAAAATAGCCGCACCCCACCGCCGCGCCCAGCTCCTCCGCCGCGGCGCGCCGGTACAGCGGCAGCTGCAGGTCGAGCCAGCGGCGGGGCCGGTCGCCCGCCCTCACCTGCATCCACGACGGCCGCCCCGCCGCCGCGTCGCTCACCGGCCCGAGATGCGCCTGTTCCGGCGCCACCGCCAGGTCGCTGGTTTTGTAGTCGAGCACGCGATACGCCCCGGTCCCGGTATGCCGGTCAATCCGGTCGATTTTTCCCCGCACCTGCAGCCCGCCGAAGGTTTGCTGAAATTTCCACTCCACCCGCTCGATGCGCCAGCCCGCCGCCCGTTCCCGGGCCTGCACCCGCGCGGCCGCGGTGAGCCGCTGCCGCGCTGATTCCAGTTGCACGACCAGCGGCAGCGTCAGTTCCCCGCCGAACTGGGCGCGCGCGCCCCGTTCCAACGCCCCCAGCAGCCCGGTGCGCAACGTCGTCTCGTCCGTGCAGTCGCGCAGGGCCTCGTCTTCGCCCATGGCCTGCAACGCCCCATGGACCAGGGTGCCGAAATCCAACGCATCCAGCTCCGCTTTTTCCGGCTCAACCGGCGCCATCTGCAGGACATGTTTCAGGTAAAACCGGAACGGGCAGGCCAGCCAGTCGCGCAACGCCGTGACCGAAACTTTTGCCGGCGGCGCGGCCCGCGGCGGCCGCAGCCGCCACGCCCTCGCCCAGGGCAGGCTGGCCTGGGCCGCTTCGACCTCGCGAAACAGCCAGGCCACGCGCCCGGGCAGCGCCGCATCCGCGCAGCGGAACAGCAGCCGGGACGGCCGCAGCGGATCTCCCGCCGCCGAGACTTTGCCGAGCAGCAGGTCCAGGCGGCCGGGCGGCTCTCCGCCGGATCCGGCGGCCACGCGCCAGGCGGCCAGCGCGGCCAGCAGATAGGCATCGCGCGCCAGCCGCGCGGCGTTCGTCTTCAGCCCGAGCCGCCCCCGCAGCGCTTCCGGCAAAAATCCGTCGCCCACCACCGCCTCCGGCACGCTGCCGTCGTTGAGCCCCGTCACCACGAGCTGCGGCGCGTCCTCCCAGAGCAGTTCCAGCCAGCCGTTCAGTTCGAGCGCACCCGCCGGCTTTTCCTCCGTGCGCATTTCGGCCGCAAACGCTTCCAGGGCCAGCTCCCAGCCTTCGGACTGCGGCGCTCCGGGAAATTGGCGCAGGGCGTCGCCCACCTCCTGCAGATTCTCGCGCCACACTTCCGCCGACTCCGCCAGCCACGAGCCGGCCTCAATCCGTCGGGTGGTAAAAATTTCCGCCAGCGCCGCGGCCGCGTTGTCGGGAAACTCCCCGCGCGTGAGCCGCGCGTGCAGCTCCCCCAGCGCCCTGAGGGCAAAGGCGGCCTGGGGAAATTTTCCGGCATGGTCCAGGGCTGACCGGAGCGTGGCCGGCAGATGCCGCGCGTGCAATTTGTCCAGTTCCGCCAGCATCCCCGCCGGGGAAAACATTCCGCCCTCCGCCCGCGCCTCCAGCCAGGCCAGCACATCGGGACAGCGCGCGAGGGCCGCCGTGTGTGTCAGGTCCTCCTCCCGGGCAAAATCCGCAAGCGCCACCAGCAGGGCGTGCAAGGCATCCCGCTTGCGGGCGTGCCCGGCGGGATTGAAGGCGGCAATCCCCGCCCGCGCCAGCCCGCCTTCCAAGGGGGCGAGCGCTTCGGCATCGCCCACGCCCACCGCCAGCCTGCCTTCCGTGGCCGCATATGATTTCGCCAGCCCCACGACCCGCGCCGCCTGATCGGCCGGGTTGGCACACAGGTGGATGTTTTGCTCGATGCCCGGCCATCCCATCTCCCGCCGTACCCAGGTGTCGGTGAGCGGACGCCCCCAGGCATCGAACATTTTCTCATCCTCCCCGTACATGACGACCTCAACCGGCCCCTGCGTGGCGTGCTGCTCCAGCGCCCGGATGGCCAGCGGCAGCGGGTCGGGGGTGGCGAGCACGACGATCTTATTCACCCCGGCGGGCCACGGCAAGTCACGGTCCACCCGGGCGATTTTCGCCGCCTGGATGTCGCGCCGCCCGCCCCGCGCCAGCGCGGCATCGTAACGCCGTTCCAGCTCGCCCAACTGCGACCAACGTTCCGTCTCGGGAAAATCCCGGCCGGCCCGGGCGGGCACGTCCCCGATGCGCAGCGCGTTCTCGGCCAGCATGGCCTGCAGTCGCAGCAACTGATCGGCCAGCCGCCGGGCCCAGGCAAAATCTCGCGCCGGCGGATCGAGCGGAAACACCGCCCGGAATTCCTCGGTCCGGACCGCCCGCAGCACCGAGATCCACGCCAGCCGCGCTTCGGAGCGCGTCGCGCTCCCCCCCAAGGGCGCGCCCAGGACGACGAGCATTTCCGGCGACATGACCCGGGGCGAAAACACCGCCTGACCCTGTTGCGCCGCATGGCCGGCCAACGCCTCCCGCAGCCGCCGCCCCGCCTGCTTCGTCGGCACCACCACGAGCAAACCCGAAAGGTCGAGCGGCCCGTGACCATCCCAGCCTGCCGCGAGCCCCGCCACCGCCTGCGGCAGCAGCGGGCGGTTCCACGGGAGCAAAATGCGGCGGGACGGCATGCCGGAAGGCGTTACCACGGATTGCACGGATCAACACGGATAAAAAGCCGCCCCAGCTTCTTTCTGATTATTTTCCTCCCCCTCTTCCACCGTCCGTCCTCTCTCTCCACCTCCTCCATCCTCCGCGACCCGTCCCCGTTCACGGTTGCCCGCCAATGAGGCGGGCAATGCATTTAAGGGCGTAATAGTGGGAGCGTTCGCGCACCATCTGCGGTCCGCCCGCCACCCCGTCCACCCCCAGCTCGGACACATTTTGCAGGACCGTGCCTTCGTCCGGGTGCAGTGCAATCCAGGTCAGCATCTGGATGAGCTGGTCCTGCGGGAAAACGGTCCGCAGCTGGGCCAGCACCACGCCTGGGATGTAGCGTTCCGTGGGTTGCTGTGTGATGTCGGCCACGGCCGCCACGCAGAGCAGATTCCGCACGCGCTGGAGATCGTCCCCGCGCGCCCCCGGCTCCCAGCGGGGCAACGCGGCGCGCAGCTCCTGGAGCTGCACCTGGTCCGAGTCATCGGGGATGTCGTCCTCCGGCGCAAACGGGGCCACGACGCCGTCGTCGCTCGGTCCCTGGAAATTCAGCGCGTCGATGTCCTTTGCCGTGATATTTTTCCAGGGCGCCCGGGCACCCGCGGCCACGACGGCCGGCGCAACCGTGACCGGAGCCGCCGCCCGATCACGCCAGTCCGCCAGCGATCCGGCGGCCAGCCACGCGGCCAGGATGAACCCCAGCCAGGCCTTGCCCGGCAGCGCGGCGAAGCGCTGCCCGAGGTCCCAGCGAAACAGCCTCATCGCGGCCAGCGCGGCGGCGAGCCCGGTTAGGGCCAGCATCGCCAGTTGCCACGGCAGGGCGGACAGATCGGTGCCGGTCGTGGCCGACTGCATCGACTCCACCGCGTAACGGCCGGGGAAAACATTGGCAAGCCGCTGCGCCCAGTGGGGCAGACTCGCGACCGGCACGGCCACCCCGCCGATCACCAGCATGGGAAGAAACACGCACTGCCCGAGCGCCTGCACGGCGGACACGGTGTCGGCCAGCATCGCCATCAGCAGCCCGAGCCCGATGAACGCCAGTGCCGCGACTGCGAAAGCCACGGCCAGCGCGACCGGATGGGCGGGCAGTGGCATGCCGACGGCAAAGGCGGCGGCCAGCTGCAGCAGGCCCGCGCTCACGATGATGCCGAACCGCGCGGCCACCGTGCTGGCCAGCAGCCGGCCCAGCGGCACCGGGGTCAGCCGGTATCGCCGCCAGACTCCCTGCTCGCGCTCGCTGACCAGCGTCGTGGGCAGACCGAAACAGGCGCCGCCGAGAATGGTGACGGTGAGCAATTCCCCGAGATGCCGGAACAACGGCGGCGCCTCATGCCGGTAGAGCACCCAGAATACCCCCAGAAACATCAGGGGGAAAATATAGCCGTAGGCCAGAGCCATGCGGTTGCGCAGATGCAAGCGCCACGAGATCGCGAAATGTGCGGCGAAGCTGTTCATGGGTTGCGGGCTTCAGCCGGGGCTGGCAAGGCGGTGAGCTGGAGAAAGACCGCCTCCAGCGAGGCCGGCCTGACCTGCAGCTCAACCAATCCGAGGGAATGCTCGGCCAGCATTGCCGAGATGCCCGCGATCGTGGCGGCTGCGTCGGTTGTTTCCCACCGCGCCGTTTTGCCGTCGAGCGCCACCGCTTCACTGCCGGCCAGCCGGGCGAGCCATGCGGCTTCGGGCGGCCGGGCCGTCACCAGCGTGACCGACTGCCGCGTTCTCGCCTGCGCCACCAGATCGCGCGGGGTGCCGGTGGCGACAACCCGGCCCTGGTGCACGATGGCAATTCGGTCGCACCACTGCTCGGCCTCCGCCAGATCGTGGGTGGACAACAGCACCGTATGCCCGGCCGCCTTCAGGTGCGCGATTTGGTCGCAAATATCCCGGCGCGCCTGCGGATCCAGCCCGGCGCTGGGCTCGTCCAGCACCACCAGCTCGGGCTGGTTCACGAACGCCAGCGCGAGCGACACCCGCTGCCGCTGACCGCCGGACAGGTCTTCGAGGCGGCGGTCGGCCTGCACAGTCAGGTTGAAACGCGCCAGCAGCGTCTCGGGCGCGACCGCCTCCGGGTAGAACGTGCCGAACAGGCGCAACGCCTCGCGCGGGGTGATCCGGCCGGGCAGCGAGGGCGATTGCAATGCGACGCCAATCTTTGCCTTGGCGGCGGCTGGCTGGCGCCGCAGATCGTGGCCGCCAATGAAAATTTCGCCCTGATCCGGATCGCGCAACCCGACCAGGCACTCAATCGTGGTCGTTTTGCCCGCGCCATTTGGCCCGAGCAAACCGAAGACCTCGCCCCGCTCGATCTGGAGGCTTAGCCCGTGCACCGCCTCGACCGCGCCGTAGCGCTTGGACAATTGGCTGATGCTGACGTAGGCGGGCATGATGGACGATGAAGGCCTGCGCGGGCCCAGGCCAACGGAGGCTCGACCGATATTGTTGATTTTCTGGCGGATTCAAGGCGTAACCATGGCAACCAGACAAGGTCGTGACGCAGTAGGCCGCTTATCAGGCGCCAAGATACCTTAATTGATTCTATTACGAATGGATACGGTGCAAACAAGTCCTAGTTGCATCCTCATCGGAAACATCAATTCCATTATCTTGTGGTACCAACGTAATCCTGGACACATTTTTTAGGATAATAGGGCGACCATTTTTGGGGTTGACCCCTTCGGCTTGGTTCAAAATCCTTACGCGCTCAATTTGGCACTTTTACGATTATAAAAATATCGGCAACAACTCAATCTTGGGTAAGTGGCTCATCTTTCCCATCTGGTCCTTCAACCCGACGTATTACAGCACCCTCTCCTTGCAGTATCGAAAGATATGAGGCAGTAGGTGTCCCGAACTGCAATTCGATGATAACACCCAATTCATCAAAACGCAGCACGCCAGGGTCAAGTTGGTTTTCAGAGTGCGCATATGGCTTTTGATTGAAAGTAAATTTACTTGTCTTGCTATAATATGCAGTTACAGCCCCAGTATCCCAATCTGTTTTTACTAGGCTGATCTTAAGCCAACCCTTGGAATCTCCAATTTCAATGGTAGCACTGCGTCCGCTTTTCAATAATATTTTATATCTCAAATCTGCGTTATGCTCCTCGCCAAGATTACTTACAAGAACAGCAGCATCGTGTGGCAGCGACGGCCGACAGCCAGCAAATGTCAAGGCAACGAGGCCTATTGATATCGAGCACATAATATTCATGCTATGATATTTATTTGCCAACCTTATCTATCAATAATCCCGTAAAATATTCCCTGCCATGTTTGTAATTTTCTTCGATAGTCGTATTTATTAAATACTTGATAACGTTTTGTCGATCTGAAATAAGTTCCGATGCGACAAACCATTGCTCGGGATCTAGGGAAGTGCAGTTTTCATACATGAGGACACCGTCAGCATAATGGTTCGGTCTGACTGGCGACATCGGTGTGCAGCGCGACCGCGTGAAATCACGCGCGCTCATGGGGAAGTCACGGGTTTGGGTATGGCGTCGGCCGCCGGACCTTGGCCTAGGACATAGTCGAAGGCGGCGCGGGTGTCGGCGAGGGTCTGGCCAAGATCGTCCATGATTTTGCCGCGATAGCCGCCGAGGTCGCCAAGCACGGGGCCGTGGTAGTCGGCGGAGGGGTTGTTCAGGAGCCAACCAAGGATGGTGTTCAGTTCCCGGACCGTGTCTTCGTTCAGCCTTCGCACCGGGTTGTTTCCCTGCTTGCGCACCGGCCAGAGCGCGACCACGCCACGATTGTTGGCGGTGGCGGCGGGCAGGCCGCGGCTGTCCCGCCGGACCTTGGAAGGCTCGGGACCGGCCGGTCCGGGCATGAGCACGCCAGCCTCGTGATGCGTGTCCAGGTAGGTGAGTGCCGCGGTCAGATGTTCGGCGGCCTGCCGCAAATCCCCCTGCGCCTTCGGCACATAGCCGCCCTGGGTCGGATCGCTATCCGCCCGGTTCGGGTAGTTCGCCGTGAGCGACTGGCTCAGGCTGTCCAGCAGCGTTTTCACCTTCTCCAGATAGGTCCGGGCAGTCGGGCCAAATTTCCAATCGGGCGACAAATTGGCGGGCGCCGAGAGCGGGATGATGCCCGTGCCTCCGCCCCGCACATTTTTGTAATAGGCCAGGCCATTGCTGAGGTCGCTGCCGATTTGGGCCACGGCGGCGATGAGCTTTGGGCGATGGCCCCCGAGATCGCCGAGCACCGGACCGCCGTTGCCGTTGGAGGGAGGGTTGACGAGCGCCGCGAGGGCGACGTGCAGTGCATCCACCGCCTGTGCTTCCGGGCTGTCGGCGATGGTTTGCGGGAGACCCGGCAGCGACGGGGCACCGGGCTCCCCGGCCGGCACGGGGCCGGAAGCCAGGCCATTGTCTGCAGGATGCGCGGCGACAAAGGCGCCCGCCTCGGTGAGGGCGGTGAGGGCGTTGTCCGTATCCATGCGCGCGCGCGCGAAATGGCCGCCGTAGTTCAGGGTGGCGTCAGGGCTGTCGAAATTTTTCATCGCGCCAAGCGCGGTCTGGAGCGCGCTCCGGGCGGCCTCCAGATGCGCCGCCGCCGTAGGAGCGATGGGCTGCTGCAACTGCGCCGGCCGTCGGTAAGGCGACACCCGTGCCCCGCCATCGGCAAAGACCGGACGGACGGGGCAGGCGAGCAGCGCGGTGAGGACGGCGGCGGGGAGGAGTTGGGTCGGGCGCATCAGGAATGACGGGGTTGAGGAAATTCAGCGGGGGCACGCCTTGACCTTCATAATGTCCCGGACGAGGATGCAGCCAACAGGATCAGCGCGTGCGCAGTTGTGGAATGAAATCCGGGTAAAACATGGCCATCGGGGTTCGGTCGAATTGCGAGGCAGCATGCCAACCATTGCGGAGATTGCAACCGATTCCGGCAGGGGGCGTCGGCCTCCGTCCGTTTCCGGCTTCCTGCCCTTCCCTCCGCCGAAAAAAACAAACCACCCCGCAGCTCAGGTGAGCCTGCGGGGTGCAAATTGCCCAAATGGTCTTTCCTTTTTATTTCGCGAAGACGGCCTTGGCGACATGCGCGGCGGCGCGGCTCGCGGCATTTTTATGCACGACACCGGATTTCACGGCCTTCCCCATGGCCGACGCATAGGCGCGGCCGGCGGTCTTGGCTGCGGCCGCGTCCTTGGCGGCAACGGCGGTCTCGAATTTCTTGTGCAGCGATTTCAGGCGGGTTTTGACGCCTTTGTTGCGGGTGGTGAGGCGGACCGCCTTGCGGGCGGCTTTGATTGCGGATTTGGTGTTGGCCATGAGGGACGGAAGTTTGTTAGCCGGACAGCACCCCAAACCCCTGCGCCCGAGTCAAGGTTGAATTCCACCCTGGCCCGGCCTCTCAGGGCAGCACCGGGGCGAGCGCCACCCGAAAACCGAGCCCATTGCTGCGGAGTCCAGGGGCCAGCCAGGTCCGGCCGGCG
>CAIXIZ010000138.1 GCA_903919625.1 uncultured Verrucomicrobiota bacterium | reverse complement strand
TTTTGTAAAGCTCGACGAAGACCTGCTGCACGCAGCGGGAATCGTCGGCGTCCATCGTAAACCGCTCGCGGTCCCAGTCGCAGGAGCAGCCGAGTTTCTTGAGCTGCTGGATGATGATGCCGCCGTGTTTTTCCTTCCACTGCCAGACGCGCTCCAGGAATTTTTCGCGGCCGAGGTCGTCGCGGTGCTTGATTTCGCCGGATTTCTTGAGCGTGCGCTCGACGACGGTCTGGGTGGCGATGCCGGCGTGGTCGGTGCCGGGGAGCCAGAGGACGGACTTGCCCTCGAGGCGGGCGCGGCGGGCGAGGATGTCCTGGATGGTGTTGTTGAGGACATGGCCCATCGTGAGGACGCCGGTGACGTTGGGCGGCGGGATGACGATGCAATAGGGCTCCTTGCCGTCGTCGGTGCGGCCGGTGAAAGCGCCGGCGGACTGCCAGGCGGCGTACCATTTCACCTCGACGTCGCGGGGTTCGTAGCTCTTGGAAATTTCGGGCATGAAAGGTGGGAGGAGCTGACGCAACCAGCCGGCCGGACCGGTGGCAAGCGCGCAGGCGGCCCGAATCCGGCCGTGACCTGACTGGACAGCGGCCCCGGCGCAGCGGGCGCAAATATCGCACGGTTGGAAAGCATTGGGTGGAACCGGTTGTCCCAACCGGTTGGTTCGCTCAGCGCGTTGGGGACAACGCGCTCCACCTTGATCACGGTTCGGAATTCGGTGGGCGGATCCGTGGTCAGAGCCAAGCCAAAGGGGTCAGGCCGAATATCGCACGGTTGCTTTCATCACGAGAAAGCATTGGGTGGAACCGGTTGTCCCAACCGGTTGGTTCGCTCAGCGCGTTGGGGACAACGCGCGCCACCTTGATCCCTCAGGTTCCTATGGGGTCATTTCCCGCTTTGCGCCGGACGGGGATTTCCTTTTGCCTGCCAGCGCCCATGACCGGACGCATCCAGAAACACGCGCGCGCGCGCCTCGACTTTACCGGCGAGGTGTCCATCGCCAAACGCCTTGCCGCCTGCAAAACCTTCCTCCGGCTGGAGAGCGCGATGATCCGCATGCGGCACGACGCCGGCGAACCGGGCCTGGTGGTGGCCCAGGCGCGCGCCGCCATGGTGGATGCGCTGCTGTCCAACCTGTTCGACTATGCGCTGGCGGATTATGCGCGCAAACACGGCGAGCCGCCCTCTGCGGTGGCACTGCTGGCGCTGGGCGGGTACGGGCGCGCGGAACTGGCGCCGTTCAGCGATGTGGACATCATGTTTTTGTTTCCGTCGAAGGCGAAGCCGGCCGTCATCAAGCCGTTGCAGGAACATCTGGTGAACGAGATCCTGTATCCGCTCTGGGACTGCGGACTGAAGGTGGGGCACTCGACGCGGACGGTGGAGGAGGCGTTTACCGAGGCGCGGGCGGACATCCAGACCAAGACCGCGCTGCTGGAGGCCCGGCTGGTCGCGGGCTCGGCGCCGCTGTTTGAGAGTTTTGCGACGGCCTACCGGAATTTTTACACGACGGACAAGCCGCTCGAGTACATCGCGGCGCGGCTGGCCGACCAGGCGGACCGCCGGGGGAAGGCGGGCAACACCGTCTTCCTCCAGGAGCCGGACATCAAGAACGGGGTGGGCGGCCTGCGCGACTACCAGAATGCGCTCTGGATGGCGCGGGTGAAGTTCGGGGTCGCCAACCTCGGTGAGCTGGCGGCGCAAAATTACCTGCGCCGGAATGAGCTGCGCGACTTCCAGCGCGCATATGATTTTCTCCTGCGCACCCGCAACGAGCTGCATTTCCTGAG
>CAIXIZ010000137.1 GCA_903919625.1 uncultured Verrucomicrobiota bacterium | reverse complement strand
CGGCTTGAGCGCGACCACCGTGGCCGGTGGACGGAGCAGGAAAACATTCGCCGGACGGTCGCCCAGCACCTTGCCGACCCCCTCATATTTGAAATCGGGCCAGTAAATAAACGGCATTTGCAATTCGAACGCCGTCAGATCCGTGTCAGCCAGCGGGATGAACAATGCCGCCGTGCCCAGCACGGCGACTCCGCCCGGCAGCTGGTCCGCCTCCTGCGCGGGCCAGCTCCAGACCGCGCTTTCCGCCCCTGCTTGCACCAGCAGCCGACGTTCCCGGCCCTTCACCTCAGGCTGAAGAACGACCCGCGTGACCGGGCCGTGGGCATTGTTCCCGCCCCAAAGCCGGCCGGGCACGACCCGCTCATCTCCCAGACGTGGCAGCACATGCAGTTCGAATTCAAAGTAGTAACCGCCGCCCGCGCTCCAGCCGGTTTTGCGAAACTCCTCGAGAATTTTCCGGCCTTCATTCTGGTCCGGCACCCGGAATTGCACATAGTCCGGCGGCGCCTCCGGCCGACGAGATTGCGCGGGCAAGACTCCTGCCGTTGTAATCAGCAAACAGACAAGGCAGGCGGAAACAACCGCCTGCCTTGCAATGGGTTTGAACTTGGCTGGATTCCGCAGCACGGCTAGGAAGTGCCCTGCTAATGGGCAGGAGCCGGGCTGGCCGAGGCGGAGGAGGTGGTCGGAGCCACCCCGGGTACCGGCACGGGCGCAAGGGCACCGGTTGCTGAGGTGGTGGTTCCCGCAGCTGGCAGACTGGTGGGGACAGCTGAGGGCCGAGCTGGAGCACTTGGCGCATCCGGCAGCCTGAGCCCTTCATCACCATGACGGTGGGTCTTGGTGTAAATCTGCCCGAGATAGAGCACAAAGCTCAGCACAAAAAATGCGATGGTGGAGTAGATGGTGGCCGTGGTGAGCACATTGCCGGTTTCATGGCCGAAGGCCGACTCGGTGGCGCCGCCGCCAAGGGCTGCGCCCATCCCGCCGTCCTTGGTCTTCTGTGCCAGGATCACAAGGATCAGAAACCCCGAAATGAGCATCAGGGCGAAGGTGAGTATGCCGAAAAGTATGGACATGGAAGGGACAAACGGAGCAGCCCGCCTGGTGGTTGTCAATGCGCGGTTATGGGCTGGAACCACCGGGGCTGAAACCCCATTGGGGAGACACCCTGGTGAACCCGCAGTTTAAAGTCGCGCGAGCAGCTTGTCCTTGAGCGCGGCCTTGGACATCAGGCCGACGAGGGTCTCCACCAGTTGGCCGTTCTTGAAGAGCAGCATGGTCGGAATGGCCCGCACCCCGTATTCGGCGGAAACAGCATCATTGTCGTCCACATTGAGCTTGGTGATCTGCACTTTGCCCGCCAATTCGGTGGCGAGTTCCTCCAAGATGGGCGCAATGGCTTTGCACGGGCCGCACCAGGGCGCCCAGAAATCGACCAGGGTGGGTGTGGCCGAGGCAATGGCGGTCTTGAACGAAGTGGCGTCGAGGTTGGTGATGTTGGCGGACATGTTTTGAAACTAGAACAAATGGTTGGAAGTTGAAAAGTCAAAACCGGCGCCTCCAAGGTGGTGATAACTTGAGTGGAGCCCCCGCTCCGTGGCGTCGGTGGACGGCCCGAAGGGCCGTCCCTGCCGGAAAGGTTCTGCGCCCAACTGCATCACTCCCCTCAAACACTCGGCGCGGACTTGTGCAGAATCTCGGCCAGCTCCTTCGGCTCCACCGATTCGAGGTGTTTGTGACGACGTTTCAGTTCCTCGAATGTTTTGACCACGGTTTCAGTCATCCGGTCGTGCGTCGCTTCCGAGCCACCGACGAGCACGAACTGCTCGCCTGTGGTCAGCCGCCGATGGCCGTCGTCGTTGTCGAGCGCCAGGCCGAGGAGGCTGGACTGGGTGTTCGCCTTGGATTTCACAGCTGGACGCCGGACGGGCTTGGTGGGTTTTTTGCTCACGGGGACAACGTGCTGGCTTCGGCGGGTGTTTCAAGCGGGGATTCTTCGGAAGGCACGTCGTCGCGGGCCGAGCATTCGATGTCGGTGAACGCCTCGCTCTGCCGCACGCGCAGCCGCCCGAGACGGGTGAGCTCCAGGACGGCCAGAAAGGTGGCCACGAGCACCCGCAGGCTGACCTTGCCGGGAAACAGTTCGGAAAACACAAAGCTTGGCCGGGTGCGCGTCAGGGCCAGCAGCTCCTCCATTTTGTCGGCCACGGTCACCTGCTCGTCCTCGATCTCGCCGATGACCAGTTTTTCGGCCAGCCGGCGCAACACGAGATTGAACGTGGTCCAGAGATCGATCCGGCCCACGGGTTTGAGCGCCCGGTCGGCCGACAGCACGGACACATGGCGGGCGAGCATGTCCCGCTGGGCGGCAGCCAGCTCGTTGAGCCGGGCGGCGGCATCCTTGAATTTCTTGTATTGCAGCAGCTGGTTGACGAGTTCCCACCGCGGATCGAAGCCCTCGGTCTCACCCTGGGGATCCACGGCCGCCTCCCCCCTGGGCAGAAGCATGCGGCTTTTGATTTCCATGAGCGACGCGGCCATGACAAAAAAATCTCCCGCCACCTCCAGGTCGAGCTGCTGCATGGAATGCAGGACGGCGATGTACTGCCGGGTCACGGACTCGATGGGAATATCGTAGATATCGAGCTCGTTTTTTCGGATCAGAAAAAGGAGCAGATCGAGGGGGCCCTCAAAAACGGGCAGCTTGATGCGGTAATTGTCGTCGGAATCCACGAAGCGATGCTTGGGTCAGGTCTGGTTGCGGCAATGATATATTTCGCCGGTGCGCAGGTTCAGATGAACCAATAGACATAGGCCGCAAAGGTGATCGCGACCGCCCCGGCCCCGGCCGCCACCCCCCAGAGCCAGCTCCGGCGCTGGGCCGCCAGGGCCAGCGTCGACAGGATCACCCCCAGTTGTGCCGCCAGCATGCCAAAGAAAAAACGCCCGCTCCGGCGGTGGAAGCGCTCGGCGGCGAGATTGCTTTTGCGCACCTGGAGATCGCGGAGACTGCCGATCGCCTGGTTGATGGCGGCCTCGTCATCATAACGCCGGGCCTGCAGTTGCAGGCGCGCGGCCACCAAATCACGCTTCAAGGCCGGTTCCGTCATTGCCTTTTCGAACGTGTCCACCGTCTGAAACACCGGCTTGAAGGCGGCGTCGAAAGCCTGCGCTTCGGTGGCGGCGGCCTGGAGCGCCTGCTCCAGCGCCGCATCGGTGACCGGGATCAGCTGCACCGCCAGCTCCGCCTCTGGCCGTCCCGATGCGGAGGCTTGCAATGCGGTTTGCAGGGCGGGGTCGGGCGCGGGAGCCGCCGGCCAGGCCGGCAACGCCCCGCCGCCCAAGGCCGTCATGGCCGCCTCCCCCGCCGGGGTGGACAGCGTGGCGGCGGCCGGAGAGCCCTCCAATCCTCGCCGCAGGGCTGCCACGGTCAGCGGACGGACCTCCGCCGTGTTTTCCAGCACGTCCGCCGTCATCCGTTGCAGCGCGCCGCGCAGTTTTTTGCCTTGGAAATAATTCCATTGGTCGCCGGCCTTGGATTGCTGCTGGGCGGCGAGTGACCGCTCGTATTGCGCCCGCGTCATTTCGCTCGACGCCAGTCCGGCCAGCAACGTCGCGATGACGGTGAGCACCACCGGCGTCGCGCCGAGGATTTTCCCCCAGCCGGTGGCGGGTAGGTCTTGTTTCAAGGGATCCGTGAGTTTGATTTTCATCGCCGAGAGGGACGGGAAACGCTCTGCCAGGCCCGGCTCCGCCGCAAGGCTCAGTTTGCCCCCCTGCGCTTTTGGCTTTGTCCGGTGCGACGGGTCTGATACGTCTCCTCCACCTCCACCCCATGATCTGGTCCCGCTTCAAAACCCATTTCTATCATCACTCCGGGCTCGGTGTCTCGCTCGACGTCAGCCGCATGCCCTTCCCTGACGAGTTTCTCGTCACCATGGCATCCCGCATGCAGGACGCCTTTGCCGCCATGAAACATCTGGAAGGCGGCGCGATCGCCAATCCCGATGAACAGCGCATGGTCGGCCACTACTGGCTGCGCGCGCCACACCTCGCGCCCTCGCCGGATCTGGCCGGCGAGATCACGTCGACCCTGACGGCGATCAAGGACTTTGCCGCCCGGGTTCACTCCGGTGCGGTCACCGGCCCGAAGGGCAGGTTCAGGCATCTCCTGGTCATCGGCATCGGCGGCTCGGCCCTCGGCCCGCAGCTCGTCGCCCATGCGCTCGGCCAGCCGCGCAAGGACCGGCTGTCGGTCGCTTTCTTCGACAACACCGATCCCGACGGCATGGATTACGTCCTCGCCGGACTGCGCGGCAAACTCGCGAAAACGCTCGTGGTGGTGATTTCAAAATCCGGCGGGACCGCCGAGACGCGCAACGGCATGCTGGAGACCATCGCCGCCTTTCGGGCGGCGCACCTCGCGCACGCCAGGCATTTCGTCGCCGTCACCGGGGTCGGCTCAAAGCTTGATGCCACTGCCACGCAGGAGGGCTGGCTTGCACGCTTCCCGATGTGGGACTGGGTTGGCGGCCGGACCAGCGAACTTTGCGCCGTCGGCCTGCTGCCGGCCGCCCTGCAGGGTCTCGACATCCAGGCGATGCTCGACGGGGCGGCGGCCATGGATGTCGTCACCCGCACTCCGGTCATCGCGCAAAATCCCGCCGCACTGATGGCCCTGATGTGGCACTTTGCCACCGAGGGCCGGGGCGCGAAGGACATGGTGGTGCTGCCCTACAAGGACCGCCTGCTCCTGTTCTCACGCTACCTGCAGCAGCTGGTGATGGAGTCACTCGGCAAAGAGCTCGATCTCCAGGGCCGCGTCGTCAACCAGGGCATTGCCGTCTACGGCAACAAGGGCTCGACCGATCAGCATGCCTACGTGCAGCAGCTCCGCGAGGGAGTGAACAATTTCTTCGTCACCTTCATCGAGGTGCGCAAGGACCGGGACGCGAAAACTTCGCTCGAGGTTGAGCCGGGCATCACCGCCGGTGACTACCTGCAAGGTTTCCAGCTCGGCACCCGGGATGCGCTCACTGAAAAAAACCGCCATTCCATCACACTCACGCTGCCCGATGTCTCGCCGCACTCGCTCGGCATGCTCATTGCGCTGTATGAGCGCGTGGTCGGCTTTTATGCCTCGCTCGTCGGCATCAATGCCTACCACCAGCCCGGAGTCGAGGCCGGCAAAAAAGCGGCGGGCGGGGTCATCGCCCTGCAGCTCAGGCTTGCCGCCGCGCTCCAGGCCGCACCCGGCCGGTCCTTTACCGCCGAGCAACTGGCCGACGCCATGGGTGTGCCCGACAAAACCGAGCAGGTTTTCAAAATCCTTGAGCATCTGGCCGCCAACAAAAATCGCGGGGTGAAAAAGCGGGCCAAAACCCCCTGGCACACCTCCACCTATCGCGCGGGATGAATCGCAATGTCAGCGGGCAGTTCATCGCCTTTCCGGCAGGACGGGCTGGCTTTGCGACTGCACCCACGAGACAAACCACGTTTCAATGCAAGGGGAGACAGGGCAAGTCTGGTCGGTAAATCCCCTCCGTGGCGGGGCCCGTCACCTCCCCTCTTTCTCCAGCGCGCGAAGATCAGCGGTTAGCGCCGTGAGATCCGCCACACCATGCTTTTTGTACGGGCCGGTCATTGCGGCCCTGACTGCGTATCTTCGCTCGCTGGAAAACGGCGGAGGCAATGCCGGCGGACGCCATCCGGGCGCAGTGCTCACCGGGCATTTTTCGGCTCGGCCAGGGTCAGGACATACCGTTGCAGCGGCTTTTCGTCGGCATCGAGAAAACGCACACAAAAATCGGTGGCGCCGCCACCGTTAACGATGGCACCGCGCACGATGTTGGGGCCTTTTTTCAGCGTCAGACGTCGGGAGACCCCGTCGTCGATGACGGTCTGCCGGTCGTCATAAATCCCGATCACCTCCTGCCCGTTCACCCACCAGACTGAGCTCGCGTTCGATCCGATGGCGAGACGCACTCCGGGGATATCTTACGGGGAAAAATCTCAGGGGAAAGGGCAGTAGCTGCCGGGCGAAAGGGAGGTGATGGCTGATCGTGCGCGCCAAGCGTTTGGGAGCAAACCATCGCCGCCTGCCAGACAAACGCGATCAAAGCCCCCTGGGCAAGTTTGTAATCCAGAAGAACCCGCCGAGCCGCGCTCAAGTCTCAAACTGTTCCGGAACTGCCCGCCGGAGGACGGGCCGGCATAAGATCGCGCTTGCCCCGGACAATGGCCCTCAGGTTTTTGGGCCGGCTGGTTTTGACTCCTTGGCTTCGGCCGGCTTGGCGCCGAGCAAGGGCAGCATTGTTTCCGCATAACGCTTGCCCAGTTCCCGGTAGCCCTCCGGCGTGAAATGCAGATGATCCGGCCGACCAATGCAGCCAGCGGAGGAGATGACATGCGCGGTGGGGATGGTCCTGGGCAGCTCGTCAATTATCTGGTTCATGCTGGCACAGGCACCCTTTTGGTCTGCGCCCACGACCTCGCCGGCGAGCAGTGGCACATCCTCGGCCCTGAGGTCCAGATCCTTGAGCAAATTCCCGTAGATGGCCTTCACCTTGTTCGGCCACTCCTTGTCGTTGGTGTTGGATTCACCCTGATGCAGCAGAATGCCTTTGATGACACCAGATTTCTGGGCCAATTTTCCCATCTCCACCAAACGCAGGTAAGGGCTACCACCGTAGCCTTTGGCGATGTTTTTCTTGTAGTTGTCGGAGGCCGGAAGCGCTGAAAGGTATGACTGGAAATTGTTCTGGTCAAAAATCTCGATTTTGGCACCGGCGACGGCAACGTTGACCACCCCGACCTTGATCTCTTTGGAGAGGTTCGCCACCAGCGTCCGGCCAAAGTAATCGGCGGGGCAGAGACCGGTGCCGGGCCGGCATAACGGCGGCACGGCAGTGGACCAAGTGTCCTTTTTCCGGACCAAGGCGGGGAAAACCACCGCCGCCAGCATCTCGAAACGGCTGTCCGCAAATTTCTGGTCCGCTTCCTGGATGCCGGGATAACCCTCCATGTTTGACTGCCCAAAGCACAGGAAAACATAGAAATTCTTGTCTTGGGCCGGGGCGTTGGCCGCCAGCAGGAACAATCCGGCTGCCACGAGCAGCCTATGGGTGGTTTTCATGATGATTTGGGAGTTTTGGACATCTGGTATTTGGAATCTGCTGAGGATCAGCCACTCCGACGAGGGGTATCTCGGTCGGAGTGGACCGGCGATCATTGGCGAGGCCCAAATGAGCATCCGTCCCTCCGGGTGATGGTTATTTAGTTTTAAAACGAATGACCGAGATGGAGTTCCCCGGGAAAGTGTGGTTCCACATGGCCCCGGCGTCATTGATGACAAAATCCTTCGGGACAATGTGCCGAGGTTCGTCCAAACTGTTGGTGTCACCGGGCTGCCCGACCATGATCTGGCCGGTGGCATTTTTCAGAACCTTGGCTCCCGACAGTTCCACACTCATGTTCTGTTCAACGTCGAGGACGTTGACGACCTTGAGGATGATGTCGCCAGAACTGTCCTCCTTGCTGGCGGAGGCCAGGATGGGCTCGTTGGGGTTGGGCGGCTGAAAATTGCCGCCCCCACGGCCGCCCCGGCCTCCGGGATTGGCCGCCGGGGCGGGATCGGGGGCAGGAGCCGGCGGCGGGATTGTCTGCGGTGTGATGCTGGCGATGGGGAGCACGGTGTTGCCCCGGGCGTTCGAGAACATCTTCTGGACGTAGTATGGTGGTGATGCGTAGCTGTTCAGCGAATTGTAGCCGATCAGGTCGGTCTGCCAATTGCTTCCGCCTTGATCGGTCCGCGTGAACAGCGGGGCATAACAGGACATGATCACCATGTCCGCATTGCGCTCCAGACCGGTCAGGTAAGCGGCATCCGAGACGGCGCATTGGAAAGTGGGGGTGAGCGGCCGCTGCCGGTTGTTGAGGCCGCCTTCCTGGGAAGCCCACTCGCCGACAAATATCTTCGGCCCGCTACGGTCTGTTTTGTCAAAATCGTGCGCCCGGCTAATTGCCTCGGCCGGCGTCATGTAATGATGGATATCAATCACGTCATGCTTCACCGCAGGGTCGGTCGTGGCGACCACCTGGAGGTTGGGATATTTCTGCGTGATGGCCGAATAGAACAGGGCGAAGCGGCCGCTTTCGCCCCGGTAGGTGGCCGTGCCGTTGTTGAGGTTGTCCTCGTTGCCAATCTCGACGTAGGTGAGCTTGAACGGGGCCGGATGACCGTCCTGGGCACGGCGCGCGCCCCACACCGTGTTCGCCGCCCCCGAGACGTATTCGATTTCGTCCAGCGCATCCTGGAGGTAGGGTTTCAAGGCATCGCCGGTCACGACGCCCCGTCCTTGGTCAAGGTTCAGCCCGGCCCAGACCGCCAGGACGGGTTCCATCTTAAGGTCCTCGCACCACTCGAGAAATTCCAATAGGCCCAAGCCGTCGGAGGAACGATAGCCCCAGGAACCGCCATGACCCGGACGTTGTTCCCAGGGACCGATGGTGATCTTGAAGTTGTAACGGTCGTTCAGGTTGGGCCCTTCCACGAAGTTACCGCCAGGGAAACGGAGGAAGGAGGGATTCATGTCGGCCAGGAGTTGCATGACGTCGGACCGGAAACCAGTGATGGGGCGCTGGCCCAAGGCCGCACCAGTGCGTGTCTTGAACACCGGGGGGAACAGCGAGACGAGGTTGAGGTTGACCGTGCCTTTTGCCGCCGAGGAAATCACAAAACGGTTGGTCGCCGAGGGCGTGAGCGCTCCGGTCTTGAGCGTAACAAAATAATGCTGCCAACGGTCCGTGAGCTTCGGCACCGTGGCCGTCGCGTGGACGGTCTTGCCGTCGTTTGACTCGATGCTGACGGTCAGCGGTCCGGTAAAACCATTGGAACCCTTGGCATAGAACGAGGCCTGATAGGTCACGTTGGGCAACGCGGGGATGCCCCAGAAACCCTCGTTCGCCACCCCGACACGCTGACAGCTGGCGACGGAACTGATGTTGAGCTTGAGACTGGTGGTCAGCGCGTCCGGGTTGACGGGGTCGGTGGAGTCCAAGGAGATCTCGCCCTGCGCTCCGTCGGAGCTGACCAGGGACCAATTGGGGATGACGGGCGCTGCTGGCGGGGCCGCAGGTGCGGGATCCGGAACCGGGTTCGCCGCTGCGACCGGAGCGGCGG
>CAIXIZ010000136.1 GCA_903919625.1 uncultured Verrucomicrobiota bacterium | reverse complement strand
TCTTTCAAAAGATTCGCGCCCCTTTTTATTGTTTTCACGACCGGGATATCGCGCCCGAAGGCCGCACGCTTGCCGAGTCCAACCGCAACCTCGACAAAATCGTGTCCCACGCCAAGGCTCTCCAGAAGGCAACCGGGGTAAAGCTCCTCTGGGGCACGGCCAATCTCTTTTCCAATCCGCGTTACATGTGCGGTGCGGCCACCAATCCGGACGCGCACGTCTTTGCCTACGCCGCGGCGCAGGTGAAGAAGGCGCTGGATGTGACCAAGGAACTGGGCGGGGAAAACTATGTGTTCTGGGGCGGCCGCGAGGGTTATGAGACCCTGCTCAACACCAATCTGAAACGTGAGCAGGAGCATCTCGCGACCTTTATGCATATGGCGGCTGACTATGCCAAAAGCATCGGTTTCAAGGGCCAGTTTCTGATCGAACCCAAGCCCAAGGAGCCGACCAAGCACCAGTATGACTTTGATGTCGCCAGTGGCATTGCGTTCCTGCGCACCTACGGCCTCGAAAGGCTATTTAAGATCAAAATCGAGACGAACCACGCCACGCTCGCCGGCCATACTTTTCAGCACGAAATCGAAGTGGCCGCGGCCGCCGGCATGCTCGGGAGCATCGACGCCAATGCCGGCGATCTGCTGCTGGGCTGGGACACGGATCAGTTTAACACCGATGTCCGGGAGCTTACCCTCGCCATGATTTCCATCCTCAAGGCTGGCGGGCTCGGTACCGGCGGCTTTAACTTTGATGCGAAGCTCCGCCGGCCAAGCATCGATGCCGAAGACCTGTTCCATGCCCACATCGGTGGCATGGATGCCTACGCCCTGGCGTTCAAGATTGCCCGCCAGGTTCTCGCCGATGGCAAGCTGACCCAGTTTGTCGCCGACCGTTATGCGTCGTTTGATTCCGGCTACGGCAAGGACATCGAAAAGCGCCGCACCAATTTCCGCGAACTGAACAAGCTCGCCCTTCGCAAACTCGGCGAGCCCAAGCTGCGCAGCGGCAAGCAGGAATATCTGGAAAACCTGATCATGTCCTATCTGCACGGCTGAACCGCATGGTGCGCTGAGGCCGGCAGTTTTCGGGCAGGCTATTTGCGCCAAGAGGTGCATGGCCTGGGGTAGGCTGGTGCAGTAGTTTTGGCATGGCGTTGAGGCTGATTCCCGGACCCAATCGGCCATCGCCGTGTTCCCGGCGCGACCTTTGCGGCGTCATATTGACAACCGGTGCCGTGGGGGTTTCCAACCCGAACGGTTTCCCATAGATTTTCCGATGAATATCCCCGGGCGACCTTTCCTGTGCAAAATGTTCGGCATGGATTTGCGCTCCGTCGCGTTGCTGCGGATCGGTCTGGCGGTGCTGCTGCTGATTGACCTGGCGGTCAATGCGGGCCATTTGCGGGCCTTTTACACGGACGAAGGCGTGTTGCCGCGCAGCATTTTATATAATATCACGCCCTATCCGTTGGGGATACTGGCGCTTCATTCTGCGGGTGGGAGCGTGGGATTTGAGGCCGGACTTTTCGGTGTGCAGGCCGCACTTGCCCTAATGATGCTGGTGGGATGGCGCACGCGATTGGTCACCATCGGTTCGTATGCGTTGCTGCTTTCCATGGAGAATCGCAATCCGATGGTGCTGTATGGGGCCGACATGATGTTACGGCTCGGCCTGTTCTGGGCAATATTTCTGCCCCTGGGTGACCGCTGGTCACTGGATGCCGCCGGGGGCCGGATCAGGCCGTCCACCGAAACAGTTTGGCTGGGCTTTGCCGGCTTTGCCTTTATCGTGCAGCTTGGCCTTTCCTATTCGGTCAGCGCGCTGTTAAAAACAGGTGCCGCGTGGCGGGTTGATCACACTGCAGTGGCCTATGCGCTGGCGCTTGATGTTTACCACCGCCCCTTCGGCTCCTGGCTCCGCCAATTTGGCGGTGTGACAAAAGCGATGACCGTCGGGGTCTGCTGGCTCGAACTTTACGGGCCGCTATTGTTTGTCATTCCCTGGCGGAACGGATGGGCGCGAATGCTGGGCATTGGGCTCTTTGCCGGGCTGCAGGCCGGATTCAGTCTCTGCATGCAAATGGGTTTTTTTGGGGCCG
>CAIXIZ010000135.1 GCA_903919625.1 uncultured Verrucomicrobiota bacterium | reverse complement strand
CGGCGCACCGAGGCTGTTGTTGGAGGAAGACCTTGCGCCGGGCCAGCCGCCGAGCGTGGCGTTCAAGTGGACGGTGCCGGTGAGGCGCGGCGACGAGCGCAGGCGCACCGGCCTGTTTCCCGACCGCACGTTTGCGTTGGAGGATGCCGCGACCGGGGAGCGCGTGCTGTATTTTTTGGAGGCGGATCGCGGCACCATGCCGGTGACGCGCCGCAGCCTCAGCCAGTCCTCGTTTCTCCGCAAGCTGCTCGCCTACGAAGCCACCTGGACGCAGGGCATTCACCAAGAGCGATTCGGCGTGACCCGCTTCCGCGTGCTCACCGTGACCACGACTCCGGCCCGCGCCGCCAATCTTGCCGCCGCGTGCGAAGGACTGACGCGGGGCCGGGGCTTGTTCCTGTTCACCGGCATCGAGGCCGTCACCGCAGCCCCAAGCGTGTTCGCGTTGGAATGGAGATCGGCCAATTCAGAGAAGTCCGCGCGGGTTTGGGGTGAATGACCGGAGCCGCCCAAATTTGCCCGTTGACCAACTTGGCTTTGCGAATCACCGCTTTCTATCCCCGACAACCCCGCATCACCAAATGCTCCGACCGCACCCAAGGGGCGCGTGGCACCGGAGAGGGCGAGTTCGCCGGCGATGAGATAATTGTCCGCATCGGGTGCGGTGAGCTGATGGGTGGCGAGGAGGATGCCGAGGGCGATGGGCAGGTCGTAACAGGGACCCTCTTTGCGGAGATTGCCGGGCGCCAGATTGATCGTGGTGCGCGTGCGGGGAGCCTTGCGGCCGCTGTTGTTGAGCGCCGCCCAGACGCGATCACCAGATTCTTTGACGGCGGTGTCCGGCAGGCCGACGAGAAAGAGCCGGGGTTCGCCCGCCTCGCCCGCGTTGACTTCGACATGGACCAGCTCGGCCTCGATGCCTTGCAACGCGGCGGAGGAAAGCGCAGCGAGCATGATCAACGGGCAGCGGCAGCGGCGGCAGTAATGATGGCCATATTGCGATTGATAGCGTCAATATAGGAATTAGTGCCGTCGGGAGCATCGAGGAGATGGTAGACCGCCCCAAAGTCCTGCTCCAGCTTGGGTTTGACCATTTTTCTCCAAAAGGCAGGGGTGCGGCTGGCCAGATCGGCGGCAGATTGAAAGGTCCGACGGTGCGCCGGCTGGCCGGTAAAGTCATCGGACTCATTAAATTCGGCGTAGAGAATCCCCAGTTCATCGGGATAATCCGATGCCGCCATCTGCCCGAGATAATCGGCCGTGGCAGCGGCACTGGAGATAAATTGATCCTCCAGGTTGCGAAAACGCGGGTTGACGCCGGCAGGAGGAGGACCGGTCCGGCGGATGGCGCCGAGCACGGTTTCAATCTCATCCAGATTCAGGCCAACCGTGGGCAGGTAAGAAGCCGCCAGGGCGCAACTGCGGAGGACGTGGCAAAAGGTGTATTTGGCCCCGGTGCCGGTGCGATCAGAACGGAGCTTAAGGTAGCCGGTGTCGTGCAAGAGCACGGCGGCGAGACCAAGTTCGAATTGCCGGGCGGAGATGGGAGGAGGACTGTCAGCCGCATGCCGCGCCGCCATGAGGTCGACATAACAGACCGTCACCTGCAGGGTATGGCGGTAGTCGTGATATTTGATGTCAACCGCCTGATAATCGAAGTACCGTCCGTTAAACAATTCGTCAACGTCGGCCAAAAGCCGACGGACCAAGGTGTCGCTTGATCCCGGAAACAAACGCCCATGGACAAGCAAGATTGCTTCGGCAACGGCGGACGCACTAGTGGTGTCGGTCGAGAGTGGCATACCGAGCGGCGGAGATTTAGGGGCGCACGGGGATTAATGGCTAATTGCGGCCAGCCAATCGTCCGGGTTTGGAGCGCGCAAGCGCAAATCTTGGGCGAAATGCATTTTTGCCCCGGCCGGTTTGTCACCAGACCGTAGCAATTGGCGTTGGCGGGGAATGGGCCGAAGGGCGGCTTATAGCAGCTGGCTCTCCGGGTTGGCCGCTAACTGACGCCCACAAGCGCACCCAGTTGCTCCTGAATCGACAGAAAAAACTCCGGAGTGAGTTCGGCGGCGGGCACCTCAAAAAGCTGGTGGCTTTTGACATGCTCAAAGAGGCTGGCGTTTCCGTCCGCCGAGCGGCCTTTGGGCCGCAGGATCTTTTTCCGTTCCAGCAGCAGGGCGAGAAATTGCACCAACCGGCGGGTGGCGGGCACGGGTTCGGCGGCGGGATCAGCCAGGGTGAGAAACAGGTTTTCCGCCGTCAGCCGCAGCTGGCGGGCGGCGTTCTGTTCGCCCTGGCGGGATTTGAATTCCTGCACCCACTGGCAGGCGACCACGCCTGGAGGGGAAAATCCACCCTGTTCGGTCTCCAGCACGTCATGGCGGGTCAGCCCACCGGTCGGTGACGGGCTGGTCAGAAGAAAACTGGTGACGCGTTCGCCGGCGGCAAAAGGCCGGCCGGAGAGGGCGCAGACGGAGGCCAGGGGAGGAAGATGCGGGTCCATGCGGGTTTCTTGTTGCGTGAGCACGGGGCCGACGCCAGCACTTTTCGGCCCTCAGCATGAACGGACGACTCATCACCATCGGGGACATCCACGGCTGCCACGCCGAATTTGCCGAACTGCTCGCGCAGCTGCTGCCCACGCGGGAAGACCGGCTGGTGCTCCTCGGCGACCTCATCAATCGCGGGCCGGACAGTCTGCGGGTGCTCGACCTCGCGCGGGAGCACCGGGCGGTGGCCCTGCTGGGCAACCACGAGCTGCGTTTGCTCAAATACCGCCGGACGGGGGACAAAAAATACCTCAAGGAGACCGATCTCGACACCTATGAAAAATTGCGCCCCGATGACTGGGCCATGCTGGAGGCGATGCCGCTCACGTTTGAGGACCAGGAATTAAATGTCGTCTGCGTCCACGGCGGATTTCTGCCGGGCGAACCCTGGCAGAAGCAGCCGGCCGAGGTGGTCACCCGGATTCAGGTGATTGACCGGGACGGCCGGCCGGCCAAACGGGCGGCTGCGCCCGATGCCCCGGCGTGGGCCGACCTCTGGGGCGGTCCGCCTTTTGTCATCTATGGCCACACCCCCCGGCCCGAGGTGTACAAGCTCAAGTGGTCCGCCGGCATCGATACCGCCTGCGCCTTGGGCGGCAGCCTCACCGCCTATGTGCTGCCCGAACGGCGCTTCGTGCAGGTGAAGGCGCGGCGAAAATATTACCCCTGACCATCATGCCTGAATCTGCCCCCAGCTGCACGGTTGGTGAACTGAAATCGTTGGAAAACGCGACTGGCCGGGCCTTTGCCGCCCTGTTGGTGGTGAAAAAAATAGCGGGCAAGACGGCGTCAAACGGCAACCCGTTTTTGAGCGTGGACCTGGGGGACCGGACCGGGTCGTTTGGCTGCACGGTCTTCAGCGACAATCCCGGATTTGAGGTGATAAAAAGTGCCGGGGAAGGCGCCGTGGTACGCATCGAAGGCAAGGTGGACTTCTACCAAGGTCGGCTGTCGCCCAAGCTGGCGCGCGTGACGGCAATACCCGAGGCGGAACTGGGCGTACCTGGCATGATTGACCAGCTGGTGGAAATTGCTCCGGAGGATGGGGCCGGGCTATGGGCGGAGCTTAACCGCTTTATCGATGGGATCGGGCATCCGGAACTGCGGGCGACCACGCGGGCGGTGTTTGACGAACTGGGGGACACCTTCCGACTGGCCCCGGCGGCAATTGCCATGCACCACGCCTACCGGCACGGACTGCTGGAGCATACGGTGCATATGGCCCGCGCCGCCCAGGCGCTGCTGCCGCTCTACCGGGAGGTCGACGCTGACCTGACGATGGCGGGTGTCCTGCTGCACGACACCGGCAAGGCCATTGAATATGAGGGAACGCTGGCCACCAAACGCAGCCGGCGGGGGATTTTGCAGGGCCATGTCGTGCTCGGCTACCAACTGGCGCGGAAAGCGGGCATGAAGTGCCGATTGGATGCAGAGCGGCTGGAGCGGCTGGAGCACATCATATTGTCCCACCAAGGCGAGCCGGAGTGGGGTGCCGCAGTCTATGCGGCCACACCGGAAGCGGTGTTCGTCTCCATGATTGACAACCTCGATGCGAAGCTGGGCATGGTGCAGCGCGCCCTGCGCCAGGCGGCGGGCGGGGAGTTTTCCGAGCGTCTGCCAGGGCTCAACTCCCAGCTTCTGCTGACAAAACCGCCCACCTGAGGCGGCCTGCCCCCGCCAAAGGAAAAGGCCGGCCTGAGGGCCGGCCTGACAAGGGGATTGGCGGTCAGGCGGCGGTCACTTGCTGCCGAGATCCTTGATGATGTCGATGATGGGCAGGAAGAGCGCGATGACGATGGTGCCGACGACGAGCGCCATGCACACGATCATGATCGGCTCAATGATGGACGTGATCGAGCCCACGGCGTTGTCCACCTCGTCGTCGTAGGTGTCGGCAATGCGGTTGAGCATGTCCGGCAACGCCCCGGTTTCCTCGCCGACCTCGATCATGGAGCCGACAATATCGGGAAACACCTTGGTGGAGTTGAGGGGCTTGGCGATATTGTCACCTTCTTTGACGCGGTCATGCACAAAGTTGAGCGCGTTGGCGACATGGATGTTGCCGCTGGTGTCACGCGGGATGGCCAGCGCCTGCAGGATGGGCACGCCGGAAGAGAGCAGGGTGCCCAGGGTACGGGTGAAGCGGGCAATGGAGGCCTTGAGAAAGAGCGGGCCGAACGCGGGGATGCGGAGCAGCAGCCAGTCGATGACCCTGATGCCGAACTTGCTCCGGCTGAAAAAACGGAAGGCGATGGCGATGCCGGCAACGATGAGCACGGTGGTCACGATCCGATGCTGGATGAAATCACTCACCGCGATGACCGCGGCGGTAAGGCCGGGCAGGGGCTTGCCTTTCAACATGTCATTGAAAATGCCCTGGAAAGAGGGAATGACGAAGACCATGAGCGCACCGACGATGACCACGGCGATCATGCCGATGATCACCGGGTAGGTCATGGCGGACTTGACCTTGCCCTTGATCTTCTGGGCCTTTTCCATGAACTTGGAGAGACGCTCAAGCACCGTGCCGAGCACGCCGCCGGCCTCGCCGGCCTTGATCATGTTGATATAAAGCCGGTCGAAGATCTTCGGGTGCTGCAGGAGACCGTCGGAAAAATTGCTGCCACTGCGCACGGTGTCGGCGAGGGTTTCGATCACATTTTTGAAGGCGAGGTTCTTCTCCTGCCGGGCCAGCGTCTCCAAGCTGCGCATGATGGGCATGCCGGCATTGACCAGGGTCGAGAGCTGACGGGTGAAGGCGGTGAGCCCGGCCACACCCACGGCGGCACCGAAGGTGATCGGCCCCTTTTTCTTCTTTCTGGGCGGGGCGGCGGAAAGCCCGGCGGCCTTGGCAGGCGAATCCTTCTTGGGGGCGGCTTTGGCGGCGGGTACGCCGGATTTTCCGGGCAGGGTGGCGGCAGTGGTGGACATGGGGAAGAGGGAAGGGGCTATGGCTTCAGGTGCACTTGATGATTTCCTCAATGGAGGTGATCCCGTCAAAGATACCACGGATGCCGTCTTCGCGCAAGGTGCGCATGCCCTGGGCGATGGCCTTCTGGCGGACGACGAGGGTGGGGGCGCGCTTGACCACGAGGTCACGCACATCTTCGGTCATGCGCAGCCATTCATAAATGCCCATGCGGCCGCGATAGCCGCTGGCATTGCAGCTGGTGCAGCCCTTGCCGTAGAAAAACTCCCGTTTGCCGAGTTCGATCGGGTCGAGCTTGAGCTGCCGGAGCAGCGCGGCCGGGGGTTCAACCGCGGTGCGGCACCGCGTGCAGATGCGGCGCACAAGCCGTTGGGCAAGCACCGCCTCGACGGTGGAGGCGAGGAGAAACGGCTCGACCCCCATGTCGATGAGGCGGGTGACCGCCCCGGCCGAGTCGTTGGTGTGCAGGGTGGAGAGCACCAAGTGGCCGGTGAGCGAAGCCTGGATGGAGATCTGCGCGGTTTCCAGATCGCGCACCTCCCCGAGCATGATGATGTCCGGGTCCTGGCGGAGGAAGGAGCGGAGCGCCGCGGCAAAAGTGAGCCCGACGGCATGGTTGACCGGCACCTGCATGATGCCTTCGATTTCGTATTCGACCGGATCCTCGGCGGTGAGAAGCTTGAGGTCGGGGCTGTTGATGACGCGCAACGCTCTGTAAAGGGTGGTGGTCTTGCCGCAACCGGTCGGGCCGGTGACGATGAAGATGCCGTTGGGCCGGCGAATGACCTCGTTGACCCCTTCAAACACGTCCTTCGCCATGCCGAGGTCGCCCATTTCCAGCCGGACCGAAGACTGGTCGAGCACGCGCAGCACGACTGATTCGCCGAACTGGGTGGGCAGGGTCGAGACACGCAGATCGACCGGCCGGCCGGCAATGGTGAGCTTGATGCGGCCGTCCTGCGGAATGCGATGCTCGGCGATGTTGAGATTGGCGAGCACCTTGACGCGGGAGGTGATGGGCACCGCGAGGTGCTTGGGCGGGGGCGTCATCTCATACAGCGAGCCGTCAATACGGTAACGGATTTTGAACTCATTCTCGAAGGGCTCAAAATGAATGTCGGAGGATTTGTCCTTGATGGCCTGCGTCAGGACCAGGTTGACGAAGCGGACGATGGGCGCCTGATCGGCCATGGCATGCAGCTCACCTTCGGAATGGGCCGCCGCCTCGTTGGGGGTCTCGCTGGTCAGGTCATTCAGGAGATCCTCCATGGTGGCCTCGTCCTCGCCATAATGCAGCTTGATGAGGGATTCGATGCGCGTCGGGTCGGAGATCACGAGTCGCACGTCCTTGCCCAGGGCGAAGG
>CAIXIZ010000134.1 GCA_903919625.1 uncultured Verrucomicrobiota bacterium | reverse complement strand
GAGCGCGGCCAGCTCGTCGGCGTTCAGGCTGGCTTCCGGCAATGGGGCGAAAAGGGTTTCGACCGTCTGCCGGCGGGCCGTGAGCGTGCTGGAGTTGATCCAGTTCCGTCCGCCTACCCAGCCGCGTACATTGGGCGGACGAAAAGGCATCTGCCCCATCAGGCGGAGAGGATTGATGGTGCGGCGCGGGAGCGGGGCCAAGTCAAGATTGAGGTCCTGTACCAGGCCGAGCAGGAACTGCACCGGGCTTTTGATGTAATTGCCGCGATAGGCCGGGTCGAAAAACATCCGGCTGCCGAAGAACTGGTGCGCGAGCTGCCGCAGGTCGTGGTCCGCCGTCCCGTGCCACCACTCGCCGAGCGCCGCCAGGTGTTCCGCAGGCACCGGGTCATCCGTCAGATAGAATCGCGCGAGCTTGTGGGCCAGATAGCGGCCGGCGGCAGGCAAAGTGTAGGCCAGGTCAATCACATCGTCGCCGTCGTAGAGGCCGGTGTGGCCGAAAATGGTCTTGGCCGACGGGTCGTGCTGGCCGGGCACGAAGCGAAACACCCCCTGCATCTGCCGGTAACCGGTGAAAGCGCGCGCGGCCTCCTTGATGTCCGCTTCCGTGTAATTGCCCTCACCGAGGAGGAACAGCTCGAACAGCTCGCGGGCGAAATTTTCGTTGGGTGCGCCGCGCTGGCTCTGCTGCAAATCGAGATACATGATCATGGCGGGCGAGCGCAGCACGGCCTTGGTCAGGGTGGGCGCAGGGCCGAGCCCTCCGGCGCGGAGGGTCACCTGATGCGCATGGACCAACTGGGGGTTTTTCACCTTTTCCTGACTGACGACATAAACATCGCTGAGAAAGAGCACCCACTTCTCCATCACCGCGTTTTCGGGCCGGCCGGCGAACTCGAGCCAGCGCACCGTGAGATCCTGCTCCGCCTGCTGGAAATCAGCATTGAGTTCGCGTTGCGCCGCCTGCCGGGCCGGGCTGCCCGGCGGGGCGGTGGTGCCGCCCATCTCGGTCTGTGCCGCGGCCATTTTTTCACTCAAGGCGGCAACGGAGGCCGGAGGTGGAAAGGGGGTGGCCCGGGAGGGAAAGAGACGATTGAGCGTGGCGGTGAGACCATCCTTGAGCGCCTGATTCACTTCGGCGGGCCGGGCCGTCCATCCCGCCCGGCGGAGCAGATGGCGCGCGGCCTCGGCGTTCCATTCGGCCTTGGGCAAAGGCTGCCAGGCCTCGGTGGGCGACAGGTCGTGTCTGGCGGAGAACGTTTTCTGACCACCGGCCGGGGTGGCTGCGGTCGAAGGGTTCACTGCGACCGATGGCGTGACTGATGGGGCGCCCGACATGCGTCAGTTTGATACAGGATGACTGACGTTGCAACTGCGGCGGCGGTTTCTTCCGGCATTTTGCTCGCACTTTCCGGCGGGCTGTTTTGCGATGCCAGCCCCTGCCAACGTCTGCCACCCAACCTCCTGCCGATGAAAATTATTTTGCTGCGCATCATGGCCGTCATTTTTGTCTCCCTCCCGCTCATGGCTGTCGACACCGCCCCCGTTCCGCCCGCCGCGCCCGCCACGCGCAAGCCCGGCGAATACGCCTTCACCGCTGATTCGCTGCCCCAACCCGGGGTGCCCAAAGGGCGCTTGGAAGGGCCGTTCGAGTTCCAGAGCAAGATATTGGCCGGCACGGTGCGCCGCTACTGGCTTTATGTGCCGGCGCAGTACACCGCCGACAAGCCCGCCTGCCTCCTCGTGTTTCAGGACGGGCAGCGCGCCACCAAGCCCGACGGCGATCTGCGCATTCCCCAGGTGTTGGAAAACCTGATCGCCGAACAAGCCATCCCGGTGACGATCGGACTCTTCATCACACCAGGCAATCTCAGCCCGACCTACCCGGACAATCTCGGCACCGGCAATCCCAACCATCGCAAGGAGGAGTACGATGCGGTCAACGATACCTATGCGCATTTTCTGATTGATGAAATGCTCCCGGAAGTGCGCAAAAAATACCGAATCACCGACGATCCCGACGGCCGCATCATTGGCGGCACGAGCAGCGGCGCCATCTGCGCGTTCACGGTCGCCTGGGAGCGGCCCGACCAGTTTCGCAAGGTCATCAGCATGATCGGCAGCTACACCTCCATTGGCTGGCATCCGGCGGCCGCCGGACAACCGGCAATTTCCGGCGGGGAGATTTATCCGACCATGATCCGCAAGTCCTCCCCGAAGCCGATCCGCATCTTCCAGCAGGACGGTTCCAACGACCTCGACAACGAGCATGGCAGCTGGTTTCTCGCCAACCAGCAGATGGCCGTCGCGTTTGCGTATGCCAATGCCACCGCCGACCAGAAAAAGGAGGCCGGCCCGCGCTACGACGCCAAACACGAATGGGGCGACGGCGCACACTCCGACAAACACGGCGGCACCCTGCTGCCCGACATCCTCCGCTGGATGTGGCGGGATTTTCCGAAGTAGATTTTTTGTCCAGCAATATGCCGGCTACTGCAGGCCCGGTCGCTGGCAGGGCTGCCCGGACCACTGGCCTGGACAGCAATGGGAACCTTTCCCAAGCTTGCGTGCCACCCTGCGTTGGATGAGATATAACCATCCCCGGCCCCGGTGAAACTGAAAACGCCCGCACTCCTGTGCCTCGCCTCGGCCGCGTTGCTGCTGGCTCTCGCGGGCGGGCTGTGGTGGCTCGACGCCGCCGGCAATCAGGCCGTGGCCGATGCGAAGGTCCGCATCCGCGCCGCGGGGCTGCCGCTGACGATTGACGAAATCCGCCCGCCCCGCGTGCCGGACGCGGACAACGCGGCGCTCGTCATCGAGAAAATCAAACAACGGCTCGAAGCCCCGCCGAAAATCGATGGCAAGGATTTGGAGGAATGGCTGGGTGATTTCAAAGTTGCCCACGCCTCGGTGTACCGGCTTGACGCGAACGCAACACGGGAGCTGGCCGCTGCTTTGGATGCCAACCCGGTGCGCGACGTGCTGGAGCTAATTCAAGAGGCAGCGTCCAGGAAAGGCTACAACGCCCAGCTGGACTATGGAAAAGGGGTGGCCATGCTCGTCCCCAATGTTGCATACGTCGGACGTATGGCCAGATTGCTGGGCTGGCATGCCCGGCTGTCCGCCAGCCGGGGACAAACGGAGGCGGCGTGCTGCGATGTCTGGAATATGTCTGTGCTGGCGGAATTTATGGCCGATGAGCCGACGCTGATTTCTCAACTGTCACGTTGGGCCGGCTGGCGAATGACCCTCAATGAGCTGGAGCAGTTGGCCTCAGCCGGTTCTTTGTCGGCGGCGTGGGACCAAAAGTTTACCGACCGGCTGGCGGGCCTTGATTTCATCCACAGCTATGCCCATGCGCTGGATGGTGAGCGCATTTTGTCCGGGAGCATGTCCTTTGAAAGGATTCTGGCCCTGGCCGATGGTCATGCATTCTTGGCGGGGTTCGGCACTGTCCCTGACTGGCCGGCTTGGTTGCGCATCATGCGTTACCAAATCCCCGGTTTGCTTCGCCTCGAGTATGCCGATTTTCTCGACCGGGAGAGACAAATGCGCCTTGTTGCGGTGCAGACATCGCCGGGTGATGCAGAAATTATCCGGCAGCAAAAAAACGCGAGGGGAGAAGTCCCGCCAAAATATCTTCTCATGAGCAACTTGCTGGGAGAATATTCCAATATGACAGCTGCCTTGTGGAAATTCCGGGCGATGCTTGTCTCAGCACAGGCCGGTCTCGCGCTTGAGCGGTATCGTTTGGCGAAGGGCAGATACCCGGCGACGCTGGCGGAGTTGGTGCCCGAGTTTATGCACGAGGTGCCGACGGACATTTTTACCGGCACGCCGCTGATTTACCACCCCGAGCCGGGCGGTGCGGTCGTCTACAGCATCGGGCCGAATTTAGATGATGACGGCGGCATTGCAGACAACCAGACCGGCAAGGACGACCAAGGCTGGGCGGCCGGCGCGGCGGCACCGCGGATATTCGCGCTGTCGCCAAAGCCGGTGACGGAGCCTGAGACGAAACCGTAGGGGCGTTGCTTGACGACGCCCTCTATACAAACCGGGCGGCGACAAGCACCGCCCCTACACCCGCGCGGGCGGCGGAAAAAGATCCAGCTGGTTGTCCACGCCCAGCGCCCAGGCTTCGACACCGCGTGAACGCAGGGTGGCGGCGAAGTCGGCCGCAAACCCATGCAGCGTCAGCACACGCTTGGGCTGCACCAGCTCAACGAAACGCAGCAAACTGGGATAATCCGCGTGGTCGGAGAGCGGAAAAGCCGCCTGGCATTGATAACGGTAGGTCGCGCCGGGATCGAGCGCCCAGCCCGTTATGGCGGCAGTGCGGGCGGCGGGGATTTTCTTGAGAAACGCGCCGTCGCGGCCCTGGGGCGGGCCGATGATGACATGGCCACCGCATCCGCGCGGATCGAATTCCCGCCAGGAGGGAAACACGGTACCGAGCGATTCATAGACCTTCGTCAGCCGCGCTGACTCGGTGTGCAGCATCACCGGCAAGCCCGCCGGAGCGAGCGCGCGGAGCACTTCCTGCGTTTTGCCGAGGCTATAGCAGAGCAAGACAGGCGTAGCGCCTTCGGCGAGCGCGGCACGGCAGAAAGCGATGAGATTGGCGATCACCTCCTCGTCGGGCGGGAAGATGTAACGCGGCCGGCCGAAGGTGGTCTCCATGATGAGCGTCTCGGCGCGCGGGGTGGCGCAGGGTTCGGCGGCAAGACCGGGCCGCAATTTGAAGTCGCCCGTATAGAGCAGGGTGCCATGCTCCGCGTGGTCGAGCAGTATCTGGCTGGAGCCGAGGATGTGGCCGGCGGGATGCAGCGTGGCGGTCACCTCGGGGGTGAGTGCGTGAGGCCGGCCAAAATCAAGTTCCGTGTATTCGCGCCGACCCGGCAGCCGGGCGCGGACGAAACGTGCCGTGGCCGGCGTACAGAGGATGGACCGGTGGCGCGCGACATGGTCGCTGTGGGCATGCGAAACAAACGCGCGGTCGGCGCGGGTCTGCGCGTCAAGCCACCACGCAATTTGCGGCAACCACACGCCGCGCCGGAGCTGGATATCCCACGCCATGCCTCACGCAAAGGGTTCGGCGGGCGCAACGGAAGCGGAAAGCGGAGGGAGCGGCGGCCCGCAGACCAGGTGCAGTCCCGGGCAGTCGGGCCAGCCCGTTGGGGACAACGCGCTCCACCTGGACATCTGCCCGGATCAGGAAAATCTAATCGCGCCCAGCACCAGCAGCACCACCAACGCGATGCCGGCACACCACCAGTACCAGGCGAGCCCATTGATCTCGCGGCGCGGCGGGGACTGATGGCCGGTCCTGGAATCACGGTCATGGCCCTCCGGCAGGTCGAGGCCATCCTCCGACGGCTCCTCGCGCCAGCCGATGCGTTCGTCGGCCCCGCATTCCGGGCAGGCCCGTGCGGTCCGCGGGATGGCGGCACCACAGTTGGCGCATTCTTCGGGCGGGGGGCGGTTCATACGGAGAATTCTAACACGGGTGGCACGGAGCGCACGGAGAAAATTAACGGAAAGAACATTGACCAAGCCGCACCTGGCCTCCGGGTTAAACTCAGTTTGTCAGATATTTTTTCCGGATCAGGCGCCAGGCTGTGACCAGAAACGCCGTGAGGGGCACCGCCAGCACCAGACCCGCGATCCCGCCCAGCGCCTTGCCCCAGAACAAAATCGCCACCGTGATGGCCATGGGATGCAGCCCCGTGCGGTGGCCCATGATTTTCGGTGTCAGCAGCGACCCCTCGAGGGCCTGCACGATGCCCATCATGACGAGCACAAAACCCGCGAGCTGCCAGCCGCCGCCGGTTTGGAGCAAGGCGATGGGCAGGGCGGTGGCGACGCAGGTGAGGGTGCCGAGATAGGGCACAATATTGAGCAGCCCGATCATAAGACCGACCACAAAGCCGAATTTCAGCCCCACCAGGGTGAAACCGAGCGCATAAAGCCCGCCCAAAATCGCCCCGATGAGCAGCTGCCCGCGAAAAAATGCCACGACGATGCTGACGAACTCGCGGGTCAGCACGGTCACATCCTCCCGAAATGCGGGCGGCAGGAAGTCCAGCGAAGCCGTTGGTCCGGTGGCATGGCCGCCCGGGCGAAGCAGCAGCAGAAAAAACAGGTAGAACGGCACCAGCAGCACATGGATGACAAACCCGATGACCGCCAGCAGGCCCGCCCCGGCAACCGCCATGGAGGTGGCCGCGCTGCCCAGAAATTTTTGCGCTTCGGCTGAGAGCGAGTTTCCAAGATTCTGCACCGTCGGGCTGTCCATCATTTCGTCGATGGTATTCGTTCCGCCTGGCAGATGGCCGCGGATCCAGACCAGCGCATGTTGCCAATATTCTGGCAAGGCGTGGATGAGTTCATTGAGCTGGGCCAGCAGGGGTGGCAGCACGATGACCAGAAAACTGGTGAACACGATGGCCGCCAGGCCGTAGAGAATGACGACGGCAGTGACGCGATGGAATTTCAGCCGGGCCTCAATCCCATCCACCGCCGGACGCAGAATGACCGCGAGAATGCCGGCGACCGCGAGCGGCCACAGCACGCCGGAGAAATAGCCCAGCAGCCAGCCCAGTCCGGCGACCGTGCCGACGAGCAGCGCGACGGTGACAGCCAGCGCCAGCGCCGCTGCCGCAAATCCCACCAGCTTGCGCTGGGTCTCGGAGAGCAGGTGGGCGGGGCCGGGATCGTTCATGGCGTAAGCGGACAAGGTAACGGGGTTACGGCCCGCGTCGAGTCACGAGTGGGAGAAGGATTGTTGGGCCTTCCGCAAATGCCACCGGTGCGCGACAGTTTGCAACGTCCACCTTGTCTGGTGGCCGGCTCCTGTTCTGGCCCGGCAGACACGGCCGGCAACTCCGGGCCGGCCCGCATGATATCATGCGGTCAGGTTTATTCCAAAAGCTTCAGCTGCTTGAGCAGATCCGTTCCATCCCGGCCCACATTGCTGTTGCTGGGGTCCTCGGCGACCTCACGGGCGCGGGTTTCAGCCTTGGTGAGGGCCGCGTTCATGGTTTTGACCTGCTTGGGCGTCGCTTTTTCCGGTGCGTCTTTGATGACCTTCGCAGCCTGCTCCAGCTCGCTCAGCATGTCCCGCAGGGGCCGGTGTTTTTCTTTGAGAAAAAGCGGGTTGTCTGCGATCATGGTGGCGGCCTTGATGGCGATTTTTTTGGCGCGGGCGATGTCGGCGTCAGTCACTTTTGCCGGCGTTTTGTCAGGAGCGCCCGCAGCTGGCGCCGGGGTCGACTGGACGGCCAGTGAGATGGCGGTGGGTGACGTGTCCAATGGGGACATCATGGTGGCCCAGATCTTCCCGGTTGCCAGAGCGGACACCGAACAGGCTAATGCTGACCGATAAAGCCCGTTGTAGCAAAACGATCGGAGTAGATTCATGATGGGGTGGGATTCGGGCCGGAGCCTTGCCTCGGACTGCGGACGGTCAAGATGAAAACCTGACCGGGAGGGATGCATTTGTCCTGACTCATGCAGTTCGGGCTTTGGATCGGCTTCAATTGAACTGCAGCCGTTCCGTTGGCTGAACGGGTCAAACTCCGGCTTCGCTGGCGGAGGGTCTGAGAAAGTGTAACCTAATAGGTTACACTTTTCTGGTGCGAAATGCCGGAAGGCGTACAATCTCAAAAGCCCGCGATACATTTATTGAAACCGCTCCAGCCCCGACGGGTCGGGACAAACCCCGAACTGCCATTTTTAAAATGCGTCACCCCCTGCCTTTGCCAACAGCTGGTTCGAGGGGCGGTGCCGCCGCAGGGTGATCACTCACGGAAGCAGCGTGAGCTTCGCCGCCCAATCATGGGTGGCCGCTCCGGTATCTCCCGGAAAGGCAGGGGCACCGAGTGTTCCGCCGGCATCAGTGGTGAGATTGACGGCGTCACCCCAGCGGCCTTCGCGCGGGTCATACCAATTCCTGCGATAGCGTGAGGCGGGCTTGAGTCCTCTGACTTGCGGACGGACGGCTTTGAGTTCAAAATAAAGCAGGGCTAAAGACTGATCGGGTGCGCGCAGCATGAAACTCCAGCCATCCAGCCCGTCGGGCAGCGCCTCGGCGGGGGCGCGGGGCTGCAGATCGTTGGGGACCGGCTGGAGCTGCTGATAACGGCCGCCTTCGGAGAGCACAAACCGCTGCATAAACTGCATCTGCCCGCCGGAGGTGAAGCGCAGGGCGTCCCAGACATAAGGGCGCCAGCCGGCGGTTTCGCCCGTGCTGGTGAGATCGTAGGCGCCCGTACCATGCACATGGCCGGCCAGCGCTCCCGACAGGACCGAGCCATACATCATGGAACGGGAAAAATAATTGTCGCGGTCGGAGTTTTCCGCCGGCGACTCGCCGCCAGGACGGTTGTTCTGATGGTTCCAGCCGGTGTAATAGGGCTCGAGATTGGCGGCCGGGAAAGGAGGGCTGAGCTGATAGAGCTCCTCGATGGAGGCGTAGATGGCGTTGTTCCGCGGCTTGTTGCCCACCGCATGCATCGTCAGCCAGGGCGCCTTGTCCCCGTGGCCGAAGGTCTGGAAGGTTGAGCTGTCAATCAGCGTGGTGTAAGGCTGGCCGTAGGGGAGCGGTCCGTAGGTTTTCAGGTGATATGTGAGGGCGGCGTTGAACTCGGCGGCGGTCAAACTGTAGTCCTTCGGGATCCAGTCGAGGTGGATGCCGCTGAAGATGAGGTTGAACGCGCCATAGCGGGCGATGAGATATTGGAGATACCGTGAGTAGGAGACATTGAAATCGAAATAGGCTTTCCAGGACGGACAGTTGTCCCGGCGCACCGGCTCCAGGAATGGCACGAAGCCCTGGTCGGCGAGATGGCGCATCTTCCGGTCGAGGCTGTCAAAATAGGCGGGGTTGAGATGGTCGAAATCCGCCAGCCCCTCGCGGTCGCTGAAAACGGCAAAGGGCCGGTTGCCCTGTTCGTCGGCCATGTCCTTCGCCGTGGGCGTGGTGCCGTCGGCCGCCCAGTAACCAAATTTTTCCCACGCGTTGCGCAGATAGACGCCGTTTTTGTCGGCAAACGTCGCGGGGTGGCTGTCGGCTGCCCAGTTCGGAAAGGCCGCGATAAAGCTGACCGAGTTGAAGCCCTGCCGTTTCCGCCACGCCACCGCCTCCTCGAAGCTGATGCCCGGTGCCGGGACATAGTCGGAGGCCGCCGCCATGCCTTTCCAGGGCAGCCGCCAGGTGGAGGCGGCCAGCCATGTGTCTCCCACCAGAAAAAACGGCGTATGGTCGGCGTATTGCAACGCGTGACCGTTGGCGGTGGCGCGGACGAAGCCGCGGCGGTTGGGGTTCTCCGCCATTTCCGCCTCGGTCCAATCGACCGCCTTCACCTTGCCCTTCCCGCCGGTCAGACCTTTGTCGGCGGTTTGGTTGGACCCAACCGACCAGCTCCAGTCACCGGCTCCGGTGGCGACAAAACGGACTTTAAAGGTGCGACCTCCATCCCAAAATCCATAGACGCGCCTGGCGAAGTCCGGACCTGTCAGCTCGATCCAGCATTGCACATCGGCATACGGATTGGGGTAATCCTGCCCGGCTTGCAGGGTGATTTCCTGTGTTTCCCAAACGTGAATGGCGCCAGAGGGGAGGGTGCCGCGCGCCAGGCTCGCGGCGGCGAGCGCCCAGAGGATAAGTATCGGACGCAACCAGCCAAACCGGATGAATCCGGCCCAGCCTGGTATGGCAGCTGGGGTATTGGGTGGAGAAGGCATAAAGGTTTTTTCCTAAGGCTTGGCCGCGCCCGTTGCCGGGGGGTGGCCGTCTTTCACGAGGGCGTTGAACCACTCCTGCAGGCGCGCTTTGTAGGGCGAGTGGTTGTTAACCCCGCTGACTGTGACCTCCGGGTGGCCGGAGTTCATGATGAGCGGTTCAACCGGACCTTTCATCAGGTTGAGGGCGCGCCAGATGCCGACGGGCGGGCTGGTCTCATCATACGCACCCATCGCGACGAGGGCGGGGACGGTGATGTGCGCGGCAAAGTTCATCGGGTCGAAATAGCGGCCGGTTTCCAAAATTTTGGGATTGTTTTTGGCTTTGGCATCGCGCGCCCAGTCGGGGAAGCCCGCCGCGCTGCCGTGCTCCGGGCCAGTCACGTCGATGCTGGAGGGAATTTCTGCGATGACGGCGGTGATTTTGGGATAAAGTCCGGCCATGGCGAGGGACTGCTGCCCGCCCATGCTGTTGCCCTGCACGACGAGGGTCTTGCCGTCCCAGTCATCGCGCGAGGTCAGATAATCCAGCGCGCGGTAGGCTGAGAGATATATCGCCAGAAAGTAACTTGTCTCCCGGTCTTCCTGCCCGATGGATTGAAAATTTCCCAGCGGACCACGGTTAAGCCCGGTGTAGTAAGCCTGGGGCTGGTCGAAGGCGATGTCATGCGGCTCGATATTGAGCGCGAGCCAGCCTTCGGCGGCGCGGTCGACCACGCGCGACGGGGGCAGCGAATAGGTACCGCCGGCCCATTGCAGAATGAGCAATGCAGGGTGTTTGCCCGCCCCAGCGGGCTTGGCGAGCTGGCCTTGGATGTGCGCGCCCTTGATGTTGTCCATCGTGATTTTGGCATAGTCCACCGTGGGTTTGCCGCTGTCCACTACGGTGAGCTGCGCGTTGACCGGGATTTCATGGAGCTGCCTGATTTTGGCCTCCCACCACAGGTCAAAGTCGGCGGGACGTGGCGAGGAGGGGGTGAGTTTTTGGGGGGCGACCAGTGCGCCTGAGAGGATCGCGGCGCCGCCGCGTGCCCCGCCGCGGGCGGGAGGCGACACCGCGCGGGCGAATTGCACCGCCTGTGGTTTTTGGGCATCGGTCAAAATCGGGCCGAGCCGGTCATTGAGCGCCGCGCGCAGCCGGGTGGCCGATGCCTGCTTTTCATCCACATCCTTTTGCGCCCGGGTCAGTTCATCCAGCAGCGGGCTGATGGTGGCCAGCTGGCCGGTGGTCAGGCTGAGCCGGGCGGTGAGATTCGCGATCGTCAGCGGGTTGGCCGGCACCGGTGCGGGTGCACGGACTTCGACCAGCACCGATCCGGGTTCGTCAAGCGTGGTCTCGATGGTCGCGCTGCCGGAGCTGAGATCAAGCGTGTCGGTCTTGTAGCCGGCGGAGAGGCCATTTTTCCTAAGCGTGTAGGTGACGGGGCCGGTCACGGTTCCGACGGGCGCGGTGACGGACCAGCCGAGTTTCTCCCCGACTGCATAGATGAAGCCCGGCTGAAGCGGAGTGAGCGTGATCGATTGCGCCGGGGCGGCTGGAACGGCGAAGACGAGTGCGGCGGCAACAACGGGCAGGACGAGCCGGATGCGGGCGGGGAGGGAATGCGCGATGGTCATGGGCGGGGCAGGGGGGCGGGCAGGTTTCTGGCGGAAGCGGCGGGGGGCGTCAAGTGGCGGAGGGGTGCCGGCGCGCGATTCCACACCCGCCAGCACTGCTGCGGCCAAAAACCATGCAGCCCGGACCAGGAGATCCGGGACGGCCTCTCCCCTCCGGTATTCTGCCCTCAGATCGTCATCGCATGATACCCGCCGTCCACGATCAGCTCGTGGCCGGTGATGAAACTGCCGGCGTCGCTCGCCAGCAGCAGGGTCGCGCCAATGAGTTCGCGGGCCTCGCCAAAGCGTTTCATGGGCGTGTGCGCCATGATGCTCGTCACGCGGTCGGGGGTGAGCACCTTGCGGTTCTGCTCGGCGGGGAAAAAGCCGGGCACGAGCACGTTGACCCGCACATTTTTCGTCGCCCACTCGCGCGCGAGGTTTTTGGAGAAGTTATGCACCGCCGCCTTGCTCGCCGAATAGGTGAACACGCGGGAGAGCGGGATCAGCCCCGTCATCGAGCCGAGGTTGATGATCGAACCGCCGGTGCCGCGCTCGATGAGATATTTCCCAAAAACCTGGCAGCCGAGAAACACGCCTTTCACATTGATGCGCATGATGCGTTCAAACTCATCTTCGCTGATTTCCAGGAACGGGGTCGGGGAGTTCACCCCCGCGCCGTTGACCACAATGTCCACGCGGCCCGACTGGGCGAGCACGGTGGCGAGCAGCTTCTCCAGCTCGGCCTTGCTGCTGGCCTCGGCGGAGATGAAATAACCCTTGCCCCCGGCCGTGCGGATTTTGGCGAGCCGGGCCTCGGCTTTCTCCGCATTGCGGCCGACGAGCACGACCTCGGCTCCGGCGCCGGCGAGGCCCTCCGCCATCGCGCCGCAGAGCTCGCCGGTGCCGCCGCTGACGACCGCGACCTTGCCGGTGAGGGAAAAAAGGGAGGTGAGGTATTCGGATGATTTCATGGGTGCGTGCGACAAAGCACGCCCGACCGGCCGGCGGCAATGGCAAATCTCGCACCGCCCGGCTCCGGCTGCCTGGCAAGCGGCGGCTTGTATTTGGACGCGGCCAGGACACAATCGCCGGCATGTTGTCCGATCGGCCATACATGCAGGCAGACTATGAGCGCGAGAAGCCCAGGGTGCTCCCCTGGCTGCTCGGGGTGATCGCGGGCGTGTTTGTGCTGCAATTGGTGATGAGCTCACCCTGGGTGGGCCCATCGGTATCAGCCGCCTTTTTACGCAACACCGTGCTGAGCATCGAGGGGATCCGGGCGGGCAAAATCTGGACACTCCTAACCTACCCCTTGGTTCATCATGATTTGCTGGAGATCATCTGCCTGCTTTTGGTCCTGTATTGGCTGGGCCGGGAGCTGGAGGCGGTTCTGGGCGCACGGCGGTTGCTCGGCCTGTTTGCCGGCGCCCTGGTAGTGGGCGGGCTTTGCTGGGTGGGGGTGCATTGGTGGCATGGGGGCAGTCTGACGGGAGCATTTCCGGGTCTCTGCGGGTTGCTGGTTTTTTACGCCTGCCTTTATCCGACCGAACCGATGCGGCTGCTGCTGGCTTTCATCATCCCGGTCAGCATCACCCCGCGGCAGCTGGTGCTGGTTCTCCTGATGGTGGACGGGTTCGCGTTTGTTTTTTACGAATGCCTGGGCGGTACCATCGGCTTCGCCTATGCGCCCTCCGCTCACCTGGGGGGCATGGCGATGGGCTGGTTGTGCCATCGCCTCTGGCGCGGCCAGGGCGGGAGCGGGACGGCTTTCACCTTGCCCCATTGGGGGAGAAACCGCTCCTCGCGTGCTGCCGTGCCGGCGGAGATTCCCGTCCGCCCGGTGAGTGCCATTGGCCCGGAGGATCTCCGCGCCGAGGTGGATCGCATCCTCGACAAAATCAATGCCGGCGGCTTTGGCACCCTGACCGCGGCCGAGAAGCGCACCTTGGATGAGGCCAAGGACTTCCTCAGCCGCCGTTGAGGCCCGCCCGGCTTCCTGCAATGACGAGTTGCAACTGGCGGTAAAATCCGTCTCCTCTGGCGCCTGGTGTTTTACTGCCTGCCACCCCGGCCAGACAATTCTTTCGTTTCGGTGCAACCTATTCCCCTTCCGCCCGTCCCACTTCCCCTGATGCAACTCCTCCCCCGCTCCCTCCGCCACTTCCTGCTCCTTGCCGGCCTGGTGCTCACCATGGGCCTGGCCTCCGCTGCGGCGGAGCGGACCATGACCACCCCGCAGAGCCTCTACATCGAAATCCGCTACCTGATCGCGTTGCTGGAGAGCAACCACTACAACCGCGAGGCGGTGACCCGGGCCAGCTACGCCGCGGTCATCCCCGATTACATGAGCGACCTCGACGGTCAGCGGCTTTTTTTTCTCAATTCGGACAAGCAGGATTTTGCCAAACGATATTCGGCTGAGATCCTCTACCTGAACGTCTCACGCGTGGGGGACATTGACGCGGCTTACGAAATCTTCAACACCTACCAGCAGCGGGTGCAGTCCCGCGTCGCCTGGATCCTGGAAGAGCTGAAAAAGGACATTCCTTTGGCGGGCAAGGACACCTACACCATTGACCGGGCGAAGGCGGAATGGCCGGCCGATGCCGCCGCCGCCGATGAGCTCTGGCGGGCCAGGCTCAAGTTCGAGCTGATCCAGGAGACGCTTAATGCCGAGGCGGCGGCCGCGAAGACCACCGCGACGCTCCCGGCGCCGAAAAGCGCCATCGCGGTCAGGCCTGTCGCCCTCAAGCCGGTTGACGACCCGAAGACCGTCGTGCGCAAACGGTATGAGCGGCTGCTGAAGAATCTCGATGAGATTGAGACTTCCGACCTCACCGAATTGTTTCTCACCGCCATCACCCGGCTGTATGACCCGCACTCCGATTACATGTCGGCCGCCAGCTACGAAGATTTCGCGATCCAGATGCGCCTCCAGCTCGTCGGCATTGGGGCCGTGCTTGGGCTGGAGGACGATGTCTGCGTCGTGAAGGAGCTCGTGCCGGGCGGCCCCGCCGATCTCAGCAAGCAGCTCAAGCCCGAAGATCATATCGTTGCGGTTGCCCAGGAAGAGGGGGAACCCGTCGAAGTCATCGGGATGAAGCTCCGTAAAATCGTCAACATGATCCGCGGCAAAAAGGACGCCCGGGTCCGTCTCACGGTTGAGTCCGCCGGCGAACCGCGCCGGGAGATCGTCATCACGCGCGATGTCGTCAACCTTGACTCCGCCCGCGCGCGTGGCGCCATTTTTGACCTCCCGGCCGCGAACGGCAAGGGTACGGTGCCCATCGGGGTGATCACCTTGCCCGCCTTCTATGGCCCCGACAGCTCCACCGAGGGTAAGGAACCGGCCACGGCCTCCAAGGATGTGGCCGAGCTGGTCAAACGCCTGCAGGCCGCCCATGTCCAGGGAATCGTGCTCGATCTCCGCAACAATGGCGGCGGCCTCCTCAGCGAGGCGGTCAGCCTGGCCGGCCTGTTTGTGGGCAAAGGGCCCATTGT
>CAIXIZ010000133.1 GCA_903919625.1 uncultured Verrucomicrobiota bacterium | reverse complement strand
GGCCCATTGTCGAGGTGCGCGACCATGAGGGACATCTGGTCATTGATGCCGACAAGAACGCTTCCATAGCCTATACCGGCCCGTTGGCGGTGCTGGTGTCACGCTTCAGCGCCTCCGCGTCTGAAATCGTCGCCGGGGCGCTGCAAAATTATGGCCGGGCCATCATTGTCGGTGACAGCTCGACGCACGGCAAAGGCACCGTGCAAACCCTGCAGGAAATGGCCAATTTCATCAACCGGCCGGTCAGCACGGAGAAATCGGGCGCGGTCAAGCTCACCATCCAGAAATTCTATCTCCCGGACGGTGCCTCCACCCAGCTCAAGGGCGTGATTTCTGACATCGTGCTGCCCTCCATCGACGATTATCTTCCGATTGGGGAATCCAGCCTGCCCCATGCCCTGGCGTGGGATGAGATCAAGCCCCCGCCCGCCTCCTTTGACGGCCAGGCGTTCGATGCCGCCACGCTGACCAAGCTGCGTTCGGCCAGCGCCACCCGGCTGCAAAAGCTGCCGGAATTTGCCTATCTGAAGGAAGGCATCGCCTGGTCCAAGACCCGGCTCGACGAAAAAAACGTCTCGCTCAACCTGGTTGCCCGCGAGCAGGAAAAGGCCGCGGATGCCGCCCACAAAAAGTCACAGGAAGCTGAATTGAAGCGCTTGGAGAAAACCGCGGCCTACGCCTTTCAGGAAATATTCCTCGGGCCACCTCCGCTGCCCCGGATCAAGGCCGTGAAACCGGCAGACGCCGACCCCCTGCTGGATGGCGTGGATGACAGTGCTGACGCGCAACACTACGCCAAAATGGACATCCCCCTGCGGGAAGCCCTGCGCATCGTCGAAGACAGCACCCAGCTGAACCCGGCGCCGCATTGGCTCCTTGACCAGAAGCCTGACACCCGCACGGCCCAGGCCACCGGGCTTTCGCCGCTTGTGCCCAATGTGCCCTGAACGCCCCCGGCCGGCCTGAAACCGTTCAGCCGCCGACGGCGGTATGCCGGCGCAGTCCCCGTGTCCATAAACCGCGGCTGATGACAAACAGGATGGCCACCCAGCACAGCTCGATGGCCAGTCCGCCGACGGTGTCGGCGTAGCCGATGCGGCCGGTGAAAATCGCCGCAGGGAAATACATCTGGTAATAGAAGGGCAGAAATTTCACCACGGCGAGGATCCCGGCCGGCAGCAGGTCGAGGGGAAACATCTGCCCGCCAAGCACGGCCTCGACGGCCATGGAGAGAATGACAAGACCCTGGATTTCCAGAAACCAGAAGGTCAGCAGCCCGAAGCAGTAGGCGATGCTGAACTGGATGAGGGCGGACAACGCCATCGCGGGCAGGCCCAGCGCGAAGCGCCAGCCCTCGTGCGGAAAGGTGAGCAAACCATGCAGTGCCGGCAGCGCGATCGCGAGCGGCACCAGCACCAAGGCGCCCGACACGAGCCGGGCGGCGGCAAAAATGCTCAGCCGATAGCCGAAATAGTTGATCGGCTTGAGGAGGAACTGGTTGATCAGGCCGTTGCGGATGTCCTCGCTGATCTGGTAGTCCTCGTTGAAGGCGCTGATGAAAAACTGGAGCACGAGCAGCGTGACAAAATAGGTGATGGTCGCACCGAGGTTAAACCCGCCGATGCCGGTGTCCCCCGCGCCCCGAAAAGCCGCCCGCCAGAGCAGCACCACCGCGGTGAGATGAAACAGGGAAAACAGCCCCCGCACCGCAAAATTCCAGCGATAGACCAGATTGCTCTGCAATCCGATCAGGAAGGCGTGGCGGTATTTGGTCAGGGGGGCGAACATCGGCTGATGCGGTGAGGTGGCGGGTGGGAGCGGCGAGCCTGACCCGGTCAGCCAGGCCGCTCCGTTCCTGATGGTTCCATGCCCAATTACAGGTCTTTCAGTCCGAACCGCCCGATGACCTCCTTGGCGAGATTTTTGTAGGCGGTGGCACCGGGGGAGAGGGGATCGTAGGCAAAGATGGTTTTGCCGAAGCTGGGCGCCTCGCTCAGGCGCACCGTGCGGGGGATGACGGAATCAAAGATTTTGTCCGGCAGATGTTTCTTCACTTCGTCCACCACCTGCCGGGAGAGGCTGGTGCGAACGTCAAACATGGTCATGACCACGCCGCCCAGCGCCAGCGTGGGGTTGACGCCGGCGCCCTTGAGCCGGTCCACATTGCGCAAAATCTGGCCCAGGCCCTCGAGCGCCATGTATTCGCATTGGAGCGCGATGAGCAGAAAATCGGCGGCCGCCAGGCTGTTCATCGACAGCATGCCGAGCGAGGGCGGGCAGTCGATGATGACCGCACGGTAGCCGCCCGAGGTGCGCAGCGGCTCCAGCACGCCACGCAGTCGCGCGAGATAGTTCTCGGTCTGGGCCAGCTCAATCTCGGCGGCGGCCAGATCCTCCTCGCTCGGGATGATCGCGAGGTGTTCGACGGCCGTGGGCACCACCATGTCGAGCGCCACGCCCTCCCCGCGCAGGGGACCATAGAGGCTGCGGCCTTCCTGTTTCTCGATGCCGAGCGCGCTGGTGGCATTGGCCTGCGGATCGAGGTCGATCAGTAGGGTGGAAATTTTTTTCTCGGCCAGGGCGGCGGCAAGGTTGACCGCGGTGGTGGTCTTGCCGACGCCGCCCTTTTGGTTGGCGATGGTGAAAACAGTGGTGGGCAT
>CAIXIZ010000132.1 GCA_903919625.1 uncultured Verrucomicrobiota bacterium | reverse complement strand
GCATCGAGACCAACTACCGCTCGACGCCCCAGATCCTCAATCTCGCCAATGGCGTCCTCGCCGCCCAGCCCAAGGGCCGCCATTTCGACAAGGAGCTGCGCGCCGCCCGCGCCAATTCCCAAAAGCCGTATGTGGTCCAGGCGATGGATGGGCGCGAGCAGGCCGATTTTGTCATCAAGCGGGTCAAAGGCCTGGTCGACGAGGGATGTTCGCTGAGCGACATCGCAGTGCTCTACCGGGCGCATTTCCAGGCGCTCGACCTCCAGCTCGAGCTTTCGCGCCAGGGCATCCCCTACCAGATCACCAGCGGGGTGAAGTTTTTCGAGCAGGCGCACATCCGCGACCTGGTCGCGTTTCTGCGCTTGGTGTTCAATCCCGCCGACACGATGGCCTGGCAGCGCATCTGCGTGCTGCTGCCCAAGGTGGGGGAGAAGGGTGCGCAAAAAATCTATGCGGCCGCGCTCGACCATGCGCGCCTGCTGCGGAAAAACTTCCTCGACGTGCTCGACAGCGACGACGTGCGCAGCAAGGTCGCCAAGGACGCGCGCGACGAGTGGCCGCGGTTCACCGCCTCGCTCACGCAGATCGCCGAGGCGATGCACACGCTCAAGCCCTTCAACGCCGTCGAAGTCGCCATCGAAGGCTGGTATGGCGACTATTTGAAGGGTGCGTATGCCAACTACAGTTCGCGCCTCGACGACCTCCGGTCGCTGATCGGTTTCGCCGGCCGCTTCGAGGACATGCAGGACGTGCTCTCCCAGATCGCGCTGCTCAACAGCGAGACCAGCGACCGGCGGGTCGATCCCGAGGCCGACGCGCTCCGGCTCACGACCGTGCATCAGGCCAAGGGGCTCGAATACGCCGCCGTCTTCCTGATCGGACTGGCCGAGGGCATGTTCCCCCTGCGCCGGGCCATCGAGGCGGGCGACGTGGAGGAGGAGCGCCGCCTGTTTTATGTGGCGGTGACGCGGGCCCGCGACGAGCTGCACCTGGTCTATCCGACCGTGAGCAACCGGGCCGGACCCGGCGGCATGATGCTGACCCCGAGCCGCTTCATCCTCGAATTGGACACCAGCCTCTACGAAGCGTTAAAAATTAAGCGTAGTTACGGTTGGTGAACGTCCGGATATTGGCCAGCTGTGACATGGTTTGCCATCAGACAATGGGGTTGCGCAAATCAAGTGAGCGTGCCAGTTAACCGCGATGAAAAGGCGGCTGTTACGCTGGGGTGTGATCGCATTGCTGCTGGCCGGCCTTGGCTTTGCTTTGGGCTCCGCCTATTTCGCCCGGGAATTCACCGGCCCGTTTAACCACCCGGTTGGTGCGGTTTCGGCTGATTTTGGCTGGCCGGCTGAAACCGTGCAGTTCCCCGCGAGTGACGACGGGGTCATGCTGGCCGGCTGGTTCGTCCCGTGTCCGGATGCGATCGAGGCGGTGGTGTTGTTGCATGGCTACAAGTCCGACCGACGGATGATGCTGGCACGGGCGAAGTGGTTCCGGTCGCTTGGGTATGCGGTGCTGCTCTACGACGCGCGCGGCCATGGGGAAAGCGCCGGCACCATCGTCTCCTGCGGCTGGTGGGAGACCAGGGATTTGCGCGGTGCACTCGGGTGGTTGCGGGGGCGCGGCTTCAAGGCGTTTGGCTGCGTCGGCGTCTCGCAGGGCGGTGCCACCATCGCTCTCACCGGGGCGAAACTGTCCGGGGTGCGTTGGGCGGTGCTGGAGAGCGCCTATCCCACGCTGGCCAACGCGCTGGACCGGCGCTTTCGGCTGCGATTCGGGCTGCCTGGTTGGCTGGCCGGTGGGCTGATGATTCCAATGGCCGAGTGGCGGCTGGGAGTGAAGGTGGAGGCCATCGCACCGGACCGGCATATCGCCGAGTTTCCCTGTCCCCTTTTGCTGCTCAACGGCGAGCGCGACCGGCACACCATGCCGGCCGATGCGGCCCAGCTGTATGCCGGAGCGAAGGAACCGAAGTCATTTTGGCTCGTGCCGGGCGCCGCGCACGAAGATCTGGAAATTGTTGCCCACGGAGAATACGAACGGCGGTTGCAGTCCTTTCTGAACGGCGTACATGCCAGTGCCCGAGGTGGTATCTGACCCATGGCGCTCGATCATTGGCGATTAGCGGGCTTGACCGCCCAATCCCTGCCATTGACCCGGCGCATTCCCTGCCACAGTTTGACCGTCCAAATATTTGCCTGATGGAAAAATTTCTTATCGATGTGCCAATGCCCTCCATGGGGGCAACCGTCAGCGAACTCACCATTATCGACCTCAAGGTTACGCCAGGGGCGGACTTTGCCAAGGGCGACAAGCTGGCCGAACTGGAGAGTGACAAGTCGGTGTTTGAGTTTGAAGCCCCCTGTGCGGGCACGGTGCGGGCCATCCGCTGCCGCGCCGGCGACATCGTGCCCTCGGGCGCACCGTTCTTCCTGATCGAAACCGCCGATGAGTCCCTGCGTCACTTGCAGGCCAAGGCGGGGACCATCGAAGCTGGCCACACAACGCCGGCCAAGACCCCGGCCAAGGTCGAAGTCCCTGCTGTGGCTGTGACCTCCAAAATCCAAAATCCAAATTCCACAATCCAGTGGACTCCCCGTGCGGCAAAGCTCGCCCAGGAGGCCGGACTTGTTCTGGCAAATTTGTCCGGGATCACCCCGACCGGTCCCGGCGGACGCATATCCGGCGAGGATGTCGAGATCTACCTGGCCGAACACCCGTCATCCCAGGGCGTAGCCGCCCCACAATCCAAAATCCAAATTCCGAATTCGAAAATATCCGAGTCTGAGACGGTCTGCATCGCCGGGGTTGGCTACGCGGTGCCGAAAAACATCCGTCCGACCAGCGAGATTTTGAAGGCTTTTCCCGGCCGCACGGAGGCGGAGATGATCAAGCTCACCGGCATCAAGGAGCGGCGCTATGCCGCCAACGATGAGACGGCCACCAGTCTGGCGGTGACTGCCGTGCAACACGCGCTGGCCCAAGCCGGCGTGCCCGTTGCCCAGATCGACGGCATCATCATGGCCACGATCATCCCTGACCAGCCGGTGCCGGCCATGGCGAGTGCGCTCGCGCGTCAGCTGGGCATTCCGCATGCGCTGGCCTTTGATCTCAACGCGGCCTGTGCCGGCTGGCTTTACGCGCTGGAGGTCGGCCGGGCCTTCATACGCAGTGGTACGGCAAAAAATCTCGTCGTGGTCACGGCCGAGCTGCTTTCGCGCATCACCAATCCCAACGACCATGAGACCGCTTTCCTTTTCGGGGACGGCGCGGGCGCGGCCATCCTCACGGATGCGCCCGGCGGCCATCGGCTCCACCGCATGGGGCTCTCCGGCGACGCGAGCCAGTATGATGCGATCCAGCGGCGGGGCGGTGGGGCGACCCAGCCGGTGCCGCTGCCGGGCGGACAGGACCGGGCGGACTTTTATCTGCAAATGAATGGGGCGGTGGTGTTCAAAAGCGCGGTGGTGGCCTTTGCCGACAAAATCGAGTCAGCGCTGACGCGGCACGGGCTAAAGCCCGAAGACGTTGCGTGGGTGGTGCCGCACCAGGCCAACGAGCGCATCCTGCGGGCGGTGAGCAAGCGGGTGGGCATCCCCTTTGAGCGGTTTGTGATGACGATTGGCAAATACGGCAACACCTCGGGCGCGAGTGTCTCGATGGCGCTCGGCTGGGCGGCGGAGGAGGGCATCTTCAAGCCGGGCGACAAGATCATCTTTTGCAGCGTGGGTGCCGGGCTGACCTTTGCCGGCGGGCTGCTGGTGTGGTAGCCCGCGCCGG
>CAIXIZ010000131.1 GCA_903919625.1 uncultured Verrucomicrobiota bacterium | reverse complement strand
TCGCTTGACGACGCCCGGATCGGAGGGCGGCGACCAGCACCGCCCCTTGTTGTCTGTAATGCCCCGGAGCTTGATTTACTGGGACACGGCTGGACAAAGAGAATTGTTAAGAGCAAATTATTTGCATTGATAATATAATGCTCCGAACCTCAGGCTGCCTTAAGAGTCATACGCCAAACTTGATTATCCGGGCCGATAAGCCTCTATCCCCAATCCCAATCTGTCATGCACGCGCAACCTTTGAGCAAAACGTCCTGGTGGAGGCGTTTTGCCTGGCCGGGGACCAGTCCGGCGGTGCGCGGGTGGATGGCGGCAGTCATTCTGCTCAACAGTGCCGCCGCCGGGCAGGCACAAATGAGCGGTCGCCGCGCCTTGTTCCCGGGGAGCCATCGCGAGGTGCTGATGGCGGATCCGACGGGGCAGCCGGCACCAGCGGCGGCGGTGATCGCCCGCAATGTCCTGACGGCCACCGAACAATCCGCCAAGATCCAGATCGAGGTGGTCCTGCGGATGCGCAATTTCCCCGAGCTCCAGTCCCGCGTCCATGGCGGCGAAAGGATCGCGCCGCCGGAAATGGCCGGCAGGTATCATCCGGCGGCGGCGGACTATCAGGCCGTGGTGGACTGGCTGACGGGCGCGGGGCTGCAGATCACCGCGACCGATCCCCATGATGTGGCGGTGTTCGCGCAGGGCACCGTCGCCCAGCTGCAGCAGGTGTTTCAGGTTTCGTTCGCCCGAGTGGCGTATGCGAATGGGGAATACAGCTCGGCCATCACCGCGCCCAGCCTGCCGGCGGACCTGGCCGGGTGGTGCTGGCCATCAACGGGCTCCAGCCGCACCTCCGGCCGCAGAAACATGCGTCCCAGCCGGCCCCGGCGATCGTCGCTCCCTATCATCCGGGCGACATCCTGCGGGCCTATGGTGGCGGGAGTCTCACCCAGACGGGAGCGGGCCAGACCATCGGCATCATCATCGACACTTTTCCCGCCACCAGCGACCTGACAAAATTCTGGCAGGCGGCCGGGGTGCCGCAATCGCTCAGCAACATCGAGTTCGTCCAGGTGGTCGGCGGGCCGCTGCCCGCCCCATCGGGCGAGGAGACGCTCGATGTCGAGTGGAGCAGCAGCATCGCGTCCGGGGCCAAAGTGCGGGTCTATGCCACCACCGATCTGATCTTCCCGTTTTTGGACCAGGCCTATGCCCAGGTGTACCACGAGGTTTCCACGCAGGCCCAGCCGGGCCTGCACCAGCTTTCGCTGAGCTTTGGGCTGCCCGAGGACCAGGTGTCCATCAGTCAGCTGCAAACGGACGAGCAATTTTTTGCCGAGCTCGCGGCGGCCGGGGTGACGGTCTTTGCCGCAGCCGGGGACAATGGCTCTCCCGGCCGGGTGCGCGGCGGCGCCGGCCCCGATCTCGAGTCTCCGGCCAGCTCCGAAAGTGTGACGGGGGTCGGAGGCACGAGCCTGGTGCTGAACTCCTCCACCGGGGCGGTGAGCAGCGAAGCGGTCTGGTCAGGCACCGGAGGCGGTGCCAGCGCGGTCTTTCCCCGTCCGGCCTGGCAGGTGGGAACCGGGGTGCCGGCGGGGCGCACCAAGCTGGTCCCCGATGTTGCCGGACCGGCCGATCCCAATCGGGGCGGACTCCTCGTGTTTCGCGGGGCATCGTCCCAAATCGGCGGCACGAGCCTGGCCTCCCCGATGTGGGCAGGATTTGCGGCGTTGATCAACCAGGCCCGCAGTGCAGCGGCCCAGCCGCCCCTCGGATTGCTGGGGCCCAAAATCTATCCCTTGCTCGGCACACCCGCCTTGCGCGACATCACCACCGGCGGCACCCAGTTCCTATCCGCCACGAAGGGCTATGACGAATGCACCGGTCTTGGGGTGCCGGTTTTATCCGCGCTCATCAGTGCCCTGAGCAACGGCCCGGTGGTTGTCTCCAGCCCCGCCGCCCAGACCGTCGCTTCGGGCGCCACTGCGCAGTTTGCCCTGGTCGCCTCGGGGATGCCCACGCTCACCTATCAGTGGCAGCGGCAGCCTGCGGGCGCGGGCGCATTTTCCAACCTGACGGACAACGCCACCTATCAGGGCTCGGCGACGGCCATGCTGACTGTGACCGCGACGACCCTGGGCATGAACGGCGACGAGTTCCGTTGCCTCGTGACCAATGCCTTCGGCACGGTCACCAGCGCGCCGGCGGCGCTCACGATTCAGGCACCGCTCCCTCCCGGCACCACCACGATCAACCCGGCCTCGGCCTCGGTCGCCGCTGCCGGGGTGGCCGGCCTTAACGTGACCGTGACGAGCAACACGACTTGGACCGTCACCTCGCTTGCGCCCTGGATTATCCCCAACCTCACAACCGGATCGGGCAATGGCACGGTCATACTGGCGGTGGCCGCCAATCCGCTCAGCACGCCCAGAAGCGGCACGGTGTCGATTGGCAACAAGGCGTTTACCGTCACCCAGGCTGGGGGTACAGCCTCGGTGACCACAATTGATCCGCCCCGGGTCATTGTCTCAGCGTCCGGAGCCTCCGGCTTCATTCGGGTGATGAGCAACACGACATGGAGTGTGATCCCCAATGCGTCGTGGCTCACGGTGGACACCGCTTCGGGGTCGGGCAATGGCCGGTTCAGTCTCACGGTGGCCGCCAATGTTGCGCTCACGGCCCGGACCGGAACCGTGACCGTCGGAACCCAGACCCTGACGGTCAGCCAGGAGGCCGCTCCGCCTTTTGCCACCCTCACGCCACGGGTGTTGGCCGTGGCGGCCACGGGTTCGGCCAGCGCAGCGGTGGCGGTGTCGAGCAACACCACCTGGAGTGTGAGTTCCAACGTGACGTGGATTGTGCCAGGCGTGAACGCCGGCACTGGCAATGGGAGCTTCACGCTCAACATTGGCGCGAATGCCTCGCCCGCCGGGCGATCCGGAACCGTGACCGTCAACAACGAGAAACTGGTCGTGAACCAGGCCGGCTCGCCCAATTTCGTCACGATCACGCCTGGCAGTGTAACGGTGGCGGCGGCCGGCGCGGGCAACCTCACGGTGACGGTGTCGGGCAATGCCTCCTGGACGGTGACGGGCAGCGTTCCCTGGATTTCCTTCACTCCGTCCGGTGGATTCGGCAAAGGCACCGTCCGACTTGCCGTCGCGTCAAATCCGGCGACCACCAGCCGCACGGGCATCCTCACCATCGGTGGCCAGACCCTTTCAGTGGTCCAGGCCGGGGCTCCGCCCACCACGGCGATCAGCCCGGGCCGGGTGAATGTTTCGGCAGCCGGGGCCAACGGGGTGCCGGTCCGCGTGCTCAGCAACACCGCCTGGACCGTGCGGGCCAATGTGGCGTGGATCATCCCCAATGTCACCACCGGCACCGGCAATGGCACCGTTCTGCTGACCATCGCCACCAATCCGGCGACGTCGCCGAGACCGGGTACGCTTGCGGTCAACCAGCAGACGCTGACCGTCTCCGAGGCCGGCGGGCCGGCGGCCGCGTTGCAGGCGCTGGTCCTGCTCCAGCGCATGGAAAATGCCGTGCAAAGTCTGGGGGCGGTGTCCAGCAATCAGCTCCTGACCTGGCTCAACGCGCAGCAGGACCAGTTTCTCCCGCCCGATGGCACGTCGCTCAGCCTGGCCAGCCTGCCCAACTCCGCCGCGCTCGGGGTTTGGTTCTCCGGTCTGGACGGCAGCACCGGTCAGAATCTGCCGGCTCCGCTCACTGCGGCGCAAATTGCCGCGATCACCGCCCATGGGCTGACCGACTGGTGGGATGGGACGGAGGGACCGTTGCCCGCCCAGCTCGACGGAATCATCCACGATTTCATCCTCGACCCGTGGGCCATCACCTACTTCGGCAACGCGAAGGCCTGGTTCATCGACCTCAAGACGGGCGACGTATACATTGAGGCCTTGCAGCCCGATGGGAAAACGGTCGCGGCCACTCTCCGCCTGCCGGCGGGCTATCTCCAGAGCCTAGGTCTGACGATTCCAAGTGGGAGCGGTGCTGCCCAGCATTGACCGACATTTGCCGGGCGTGATCTTGGGGCAGGGCGCGCCGAAGTTAATGGGCCGGCTGTAGGCCAGGTCGCTGACGTGGCCGTCCGGCTGGGCGGGTGGGTTGCCCGCCGGCTCACGGTCGGAATGTCCCCGCCAGGCTCAATCCCATTGGGTCTGATTCCCCGAAGCTGGCTTCGGTTTGGTTGGGGTAGGGGCGTCGCTGGACGACGCCCGGATTGTAGGGCGGCGACCAGCATCGCCCCTTGTTGCTTCGAACTGTGCTAAGATCGCCCCTGTTCGCTCCCGTTGGCCGACATCGTCTGTTCTGTCGGCTCGTAGGAACGGATGCGCCGTATCGTGGGGTCGGGCAGCGGTGCTGGCAAAATCGTCTGCTTCGCTCCGGTTCCGCCCGAGTGGTCCCCGTTAGGGTAGGAATAAGTAACACTTGACGCTGGCAGCGTTCGGCCCACCTTGGCCCCCATGCACACCGCCACCCTCACTTCGAAGTGCCAGCTGGTCCTGCCCGCTCCGCTCCGCCGCATCCATGGCCTCAAGCCCCGCGGCCGGGTGGTCATTGAGGACCGGCCCGACGGCATCCTCGTCCGCCCCGCCGCCAACACCGGCGAAGGCCTGCCCGAGTATGTCCCGCCGATGAAAAACATCCGCCGGACCCCGGCGGAAATCCGGCTCGGCAACACCTTTGGCCACACCTTTGGCGACCCCGAATGAAACGTTGGGACATCATCTTTGTGCGCGCCGACGAGCGCGACCTCACCGGCCACCCCGGCATTGTCCTCTCCGACGATGCCATCCTGGCGGATCCTCACCAGCGCCGCATTAACGTGCTCATGGGCACGAAAAAGACCCCGGCGGTGGCCCCACGCACGCATCACGTCGTCCTGGATGAGGCCGACGGCCTGGATCATCTTACCCTCTTCGACTGCGCGCTGATTTATCTCGCCCCAAAATCCGCCGTCATCCGCACCGCCGGCACCGTCACCGAGCACCGCCAGACCGATATTCGCCGGAAAGTCCGCGCCTGTCTCGGACTTGGCTGAAGCCGGCGCGCCCTTGCTCCCATGAGCGGGACCCAACCCCGTGCTGGCAGTAAATTCGACCGCATCTTGAGAGAGGAAGGCGTCTTGAACGAGGTCACCGCTCCGACACGAAACAAGACCGCCTGACGGGATGAGGCGCCGAAGTTAATTGGCCGGTTGTAGGCCAGGTCGCCGACCTGGCCGTCCGGCCTTTCAGTCTAAGAACTCCCTGAGATTGAAACCATGGGACAACGGCCATAAAATCCCGTTGACGTCGCTTGGCGGGTGGGTTGCCCTTGGCCCTCGGACTCATGGCAAGTTAGCTCAGTTGGTAGAGCAGAGGACTGAAAATCCTTGTGTCCCCGGTTCGATTCCGGGACTTGCCACCATTTTCCATCAACGACATAGGTCGTTTTTTGGTTTCGGAGAAAAATCTACATGCCGGTTACATGCCGGTTATCTGTGTCCTCTAAACACCTCTGGCACCCGTTTGGGCAGATCCCATCGCCCGTCCCTCGTCCACGTCCGAGCCTGATCTGTCACGCTGGCTGCTTCCGGCTCCGCGCATAACCGGACGTTATGACCAGTGGCAGCTCATCGGTCTTCCGTGCAGGTGTTCCGTCAGACCGGCTGCTTCCCTTCGACTCACGCCCGAGCGCGTTCGCTCCGGCACTTGTCATAACGTCGGATTATGCGCTCCGCCCGGGCCGGACTGCGGGCCTTGAATTATCCAGCGGCGCGCGCAAACAACGGAAATTCCAGCACGGCTCCGCCACCAAGGGTTTCGGTTACATCACCGCGCTCCGCGCCCTCAACACGACCCCGCCCCCGCCCGGGCCGTCCCTTGTCTCATGCTGTCCGCCGCGTCCCTGCATTGCGCGATACGCCACATCGGTTGGCATCGGCTCCAGGCGGCCCCCGGCTCACTCGCTACGCTCGTTCGCTGGGCCTTCCCCCCGCCGCCCAGCGGCGCGGTGGCCCCGCGCGTCCTCGCCGCATCGCTACGCTGGCGGCTCGGCTGCGCCTTGCGCGGCCTCTGGCCGCACCGCAATGCCGCTCACGCCGGCCCACGCCGGCGGGCGGCAAGGGGTTGCGCGCTCCGGTAGCACCCGCGCGCCAGAACATCCGTGCTCCTTCCGCCTTGCCCGGTCTGCGTAATGCCCCAACTCTGCTTTTAGCTAGTCGAATCAAACATGGCCCTTTCCCTCAACAAGCCCAAGCTCGATAATCTCACCAACGAGATTTGGAAATCCGCCGAGCGCTTGCGCGGCAAGTTCAAGCCCTACGAATACCAAGGCGTCATCCTGCCCATCATTGTCATCCGGCGGTTGGAGTGCGTGCTGCTCGCCTGGCGCGAGGCCAAGGGCGCCGAAGTTCTCGCCAAACGTCCCAAACTCACCGAAAATGAACTCGCCAAGCTGGTGAAGGAGCTTGAACTCAACCCCAAGCAGTCCCCGTTTTCCAACCAGACCGACTGGACGCTCCGCAAGGTCTATGAGGAAGACCACGTGCTCTTGGAGGAAAATTTCCGCGCTTACATCAACGGATTTTCCGAAAACGTGGACGACATCATCGAGCACTTCAATTATCGCGCCACCATCGGCACGATGGTTAAAAACAACCGGCTCGCGCCCATCCTCAACCAATACAAGGAACTCGCCCTCGGCCCCGACGAGCTTTCCGGCCTGGAAATGGGTTACATCTACGAGGAATTGCTCCGGCTTTTCTCGGAGCAAAGCGGCGAGGAGGCCGGGGAACATTTCACCCCGCGCGAAGTCATCCGTCTCATGGTCGAGTTGCTCGACATCCCGATCCCACAAAAACATTTCTCCATCTACGATCCCGCCAGCGGCACCGGCGGGATGCTGTCCGTCGCCAAGGAGCACCTCCTTGACCGCGCCAGCACGCCGGAGGAAAAGGCGCGCGTCGAAAAGTTTCTCACCGTCCACGGCCACGAGCTTTCCCCGACCAACTACGCCGTCTGTCAGGCCGACCTGCTTATCAAGAACGACCGGCAGGCCACCGTCTTTCTCGGCAACTCCCTCATTCCGCATGACCCGCACGGCAAGGAGCCGGGCGACCAGTGGCCGGAGTCGAAATATCAGTTCAATCGGATGCTGAGCAATCCGCCCTTTGGCGTCACCTGGGGCGGCAAGGACGGTTACGAGGCCGAGGCCCGCAAATTCGTGCCCACCCGCTACCGTGCCGGGTTGCCGCGCGTGAACGACGGCTCGCTGCTTTTCTTGGAAACCATGCTGGCCAAGATGATCCCGACCGACGACGGCGGCAGCCGCATCGCCGTTATTTTCAACGGCTCGCCGCTCTCCAATGGCGACTGCGGCTCGGGTGAGAGCGAAATCCGCCGCTGGATTTTGGAAAACGACTGGCTCGATGCCATCGTCATGCTGCCCGACCAGATGTTCTACAACACCGGCATTTTCACCTACGTCTGGCTGTTGCGCAACGACAAGCCCGCCAGCCATCGCGGGCGGGTAATGTTCATTGATGCCCGCTCGCAGTTCGAGAAGGAGCCAAAAGCTTTCGGCAACAAGCGCAACCGCATCACCGACGCCCACCGCGCGTGGATTGAGGAGCGTTGCCGAGATGGATGGGCCAAGGGCTATGCCGACGAAAACGTGAAGATTTTCCCGCGCGAGGATTTCG
>CAIXIZ010000130.1 GCA_903919625.1 uncultured Verrucomicrobiota bacterium | reverse complement strand
TTCCAAAACTGCAGCAAGCTCTGCAATGAGATCGAGGGATACGCCTTGTCGCCAATGCGCACCAGCAGGGGCATCTGCCGCCGAAAACCGTCCGGGCCGGGCGAAGCATTCACAAAACCAGAATGCGCCGCCTTGCCCAGTTCTCCGGCCGGCACTTGGACGCCGGGGAAACTCAGGATCTTGGTGCGATCACCCACAATGTTTTCCACCGGCTCAAGCCGGGCTGCCTTGACGGCGGTGTCGGCCGGATCAACGCCACCATCCTCAAACGTTGCGCCCACGGCCCCCAGCACAACCTCCGCCCCGCCTTCGGTTTTGATGCCGTCGAGAAAATCCGCATCCTCTTTTTTGTCGCGGGTCGGCTCGGTGAACATGATGTCCCATGCCACCACGCGGGCCTCGGCGGCTCCGGCCAGCGCGAGAAAATCCCCGTGGACCGCCCGCGGCCAAGGCCAGCGGCCAAAGCGCTCGTCCTTGGACCGGATGCTCTTCTCATCGATGCCGATCATCGCGAGCTGCTCCGGCTGCGGCGTCGGCCTCAGCATCGCCCTCACCTGGGTGCGAAAATCCAGGGTTTTGTTCTCGAAATACTGTAGCAGCTCGGTCTTGGTCAACGCGAGCGTGAGCCCGAAAAATGCCAATGCCGGCAATACCTGATTTTTAAGGAATGACTGGCTGGATTTCATCGCGAGGCCGCGACTCTTGCACCCCGCCCGCGCGAGCCAAGGCAAAACTGCAGCAATTGCCGGCCCGCCCTATCCCACCCCGTTGCCCAGCAGCCGGGCAAACACCATCTTGCCGCCGGCGCTGGGCAGCACGCTGATGATCTCCACCGTCACCCGGTGTCCGAGACTGGGCCGGCCATGGTTGACGACGACCATTGAGCCGTCCTCGAGATAGCCCACCGCCTGGTCGTCCTCCTTGCCCGGCTTGAGCAGCTCGACCTCCAGCGTCTCGCCGAGCACCAGCGCGGGCCGCAGGGACTGGGCGAGCATGAGGAGATTGAGCCAGGGGACGCCGTGAAACTCGGCCATCTTGGCCAGATTGTAATCGGTGGTGAGCAGCTTGGCGCGCATCGCCTGCGCGAGAAACACCAGCTTGGCGTCCACCTCGCCGGGCTTGGCATCGCTTTCATGGATGCGCAGTTCGAGGTTTTTGATTTTGCGCAGCTCGCCCAGCACCTCCAGCCCGCGCCGGCCGCGCGCCTGCTTCAGCGGGTCGGTCGAATCGGCCACGGCCTGCAGTTCGCGCAGCACAAACCGCGGGATGATGAGCGCCGCCCCCAGGAATCCGGTCTGGCACACGCGGGCGATGCGACCGTCGATGAGCGCGCTGGTGTCCACCACGACCAGCGGCGACTCAACCTCGTGTGGCACGAAGCGCACGTAGGGGATGACCACGTTGAACTCATCCTTGCCGCGCAGCGCAATGACCGTACAGAGGTAGGTGACGATGAGAAACAGTGCCAGTTGCACCAGGTAAAAGATCTGCGGGGCATCCCCTTCCGACCGCACAAAGAGCGGCGAGGTGCTGATCAGGTAGGAGATGAAGATGCCCATCACCAGGCCGAAGGCGATGGCGGTCAGCCCCCGCAGCGAAAAACCGCGCAGCATCACGTCCACCAGCACCACCAGCACCCCGATGGAAAGCCCGATGAAGATCGCCCGCTGGCGAAACCCGTCCCAGTCCTGCACCGAATAACACACCAGCCAACCGGCGGCGGCACAGAGGACGACAAAGACCAACCGGATGGGCAGCAGGGTTTTGTTCATTGCGGGGGCAGGTTAGCGCAAAAGCAACAGAAGCGCAAAAGGCAGCGCGATAAAAATCACCATGCAAATCCAAATTGTCCGCTGGGTACGGCGGGCGGCGGTCTTTTCGGCTTGGCTGGCTTCGTGGTTTTCCATCATCTGTAATGCAGCGACGCCGCGTGACCATGACAACCCAATACTGGCTGGTTAAGTCCGAACCCGCATCCTATGCCTGGGATGATCTGCTTCGTGACGGTCATACCGCCTGGACCGGCGTCCGCAACTATGCCGCGCGCAACCACCTGCGGGGCATGCGCGCCGGCGACCAGGTTTTGTTCTACCACAGCGGCGAGGCCAAAAGCGTGATCGGGCTGGGCGGCATCATCCGGCCCGCATTTCCCGATCCGACCGCGCCCGCCGGGGAGGACTGGTCCGCGGTCGAATTGCACGCGCTCCGGACGCTGCCAAGCCCGGTAACCCTCACACAGATCCGGGCGCAGCCCGCGCTCGCCGGCATCGCGCTGTTGCGCCAGGGCCGCCTTTCCGTCCAGCCGCTGGCGGCCAAGGAGTTTGCCCTGATCTTAAAACTGGGCGGAGCCTGAATCTGTCATCCGGCCGGCCCTTTGAAATTCGGCGCGGCGGCCGCCGGCTGGGTGGGCAGCGGAGGAAGAAGCTCGGCCGGGAGTTCAATCAGGAAACGAAATCCGATATGCCGTGCGCGGTCATTTTTTGCCCGTGGTTCCAGCGGCACCTGCCGCAACGCGATCACAGGGTCGAGATAGCTGCCGCCGGCCACCATGGCCTGGTCCGCCGTCACCTCGGCGTCGAGCCATTCGGCCACGTTGCCCAGCAGATCGTAAAAGCCCGCCCCATTGGGGATCTGCCGGCCGGCCGGCTGGGTGGAGTCCTGGCTGTTCTCCCGGCTCCACATGACGCCCGCCGCCCCGTCTCCGCCCAGCGCGGCGCGATACTCGGCTTCGGTCGGCAGGCGAACTTTGCACCCCAGCAACAGGGACAGCCCCTGGCAAAACGCCTGGGCGTCAAGCCAGCTCACGCTGTCCACCGGTCGCTCCAGACCGCCATTGCGGCTGGGATTGGTCAGGCCGGTCACCAGCAGATAGTAAGCCTGCGTCACCTCGGTCCGCAGCAGCATCCGGCCTGGCGCCCCCGGCACCGGGCGGACCCCATCATAGGCCTGCCGCTGAATTTCGACCAGCGCCGCCCGGTGCGTTGCCAGCTCCGCGAATTTTTTCTGCAGCGCACGGTCAAGCCGGCGGCTCAGGGGAAACAATGCGGCCAGTTTTTGCATCGTGGTGTCGGCTTCCCCGATTTTTTGTGCGGCCGCTGCCGGCTGGCGCCGCCGCAACAGGTCGGTGATGGCGGCGTCGAGCGCATCCAGTTTCTCCGAGGTCGGAATGGAGGCGGCGGTCTGCCGCTTGATCTCCAGATCGGCGGGGCGGGTGTCGGAAACGTCCCGGCTGCGCCGATATTTGTCGTTCAGTTCCAGTTGCAAGGTCCGGGCCTGGGCGAAAAAGCCCGCGGCCTCGGTCATCTGCCCCGCCGCCAGCGCCGCATCGCCCGATTTCTCGGCCGCCTCACTGTCCTGCCGGAGCCCCTGCGCCTTCAGCGAGTCAATCTCCGCCTCCAGTTCCAGCATACCCGCCAGATCGCTGTAGGGCGTGTTCGCGTAATCGGAGTTCAGCTGCTGTTGGAACCCATGGGCCCGCGCATAGGCCCGGCCCGCCTCGGCCAGTTGCCCCGCTTTCACCGCCGCCCGCGCCGCCTGCCGTTCGGTCTCAAACGCGAGATGGATCGGCCCGGCCTCGACCGTATCGACGGCCTGCTTCAGTTCGCTCTCCGCCACGGTGCTTTTGAACTGCGGATCGGCCCCGCTGGCGTTCACCTCACGTTGCAGCCGCCAGGCCTCATGCAGGGACGGATCGGCCTCCTCGAACCGTCCCGCCGCCAGTGCCAGCTGGCCTTCGCGCCGCAACCGGACGATTTTGGTCCCGGCATCCCTGGCCCGCGCGTTGTCCAGTTCGGTTTTCAGCTGTTTGAGGTGCACTGCAGGACCAGCCGGGCGGCCGCCCACCAGTTCCACCAGTTTCCGCTGCTTGTCCACGGCCTGCGCCAGGGAGGCCAGGGCGTCGGCCGTGATCAGGTTGGCCGCCACGCTGTCATGGTAATATTTTTCCAAGGCGGCGATCTCCGCGGTCAGCTGGATCGCCGCCGGCGCATCCAGCCGCAAAGTGGGCCCCGTGCCCACGGCCAGCTTTTGGGGTCCCTGGTGGGCCAGATACCAGGTGCCCATGGCCAGCCCGGTGAGCGCCAGGGTGCCAAAAAACCAGATCCAGTGGCGGAAGAGGAGGTTGATGATGTTCTCGAGATAATCTCGCATGCAAAGAGGGAGGAGCAGCAAACGGCGGTCCGCGCAAAAGGCAACGCGTTCCCGCGCCGGTGTGCCGATGTGCTGGACAATCCCCCGCACGCGAGGTTTCCATCGGACGTGCTCGATCACCTCGTCATTCTCGCGCCCGGCCTCCTCGGCGGTTCCGTCGCCCGCGCCGCGCGGGCGCGCGGCGTCGCCCGGAACGTGACGATCTGGGCGCGCCGGCCCGAGACCCGCCTCGCGCTGATCGGACAGCCGTGGTGCGATGCTGTCGCCGCCACCCCCGAGGCCGCCGTCAGCGCCGCCAGCCTGGTGGTCCTCGCCGCACCCGTGGAAAAAATCATCGCCCTTGCCCGGCAGATCGCCCCGCACGTCCCGCCCGGCGCCCTGGTCACCGACGTGGGCAGCGTGAAATCGGCGCTCTGCCGCGAATGCCGCGCGGCGCTGCCGCCGGCCGTGCACTTCGTCGGCGCCCATCCCATGGCCGGCGGGGAAAAAAGCGGCTGGGAAAATTCCCGGGCCGATCTGTTTGCGGGCCGGGTGTGCTTTGTCACCCCGCTGGCCGGCACCGAGGACCGCGCCATCGACACGGTCGCCGCCTTCTGGCGCGACCTCGGGAGCGAGGTGGTCACGCTCACGCCCGAGGCGCACGACGAGACTGTCGCCCATATCAGCCACCTGCCGCAGGCGTTGGCCACCACCCTGGCCACCCTGCTCGCCGGGCGCGATCCGGGCTGGCGCAACCTTGCGGGCGGCGGGCTGCGCGACACCACGCGCATCGCGGCCAGCGACGCCGCGATGTGGGTCGAAATTTTCCGGCAAAACCGCGACGAGGTGCTCCGCGCCCTGCGCGCCTATCAGCACGAGCTGGACGGCCTCCATGCGGCGCTCGCCAACCGCGACTGGACCGAGGTCCGGGCCCGTCTCGAGCGCGGCAAGGCCTGGCGCGACGGATTTCGCCCCGCGCCATGACCCCCTTGCCCGACGTTCTGCCCATCCGGCCTTTCACCCGCCCCGCGCGGGGTGAGGTTCCCCTGCCCGGCTCGAAGAGCATCACCAACCGCGCGCTCCTGCTCGCCGCACTGTGCCACGGCCCGGTGACGCTCACCGGCGCGCTCTTCAGCGAGGACACGGAGATCATGGCGAAAGCGCTGGATCAGCTCGGCATTGCCGTGAAGTCCGATCCGGAGGCAAAAGTATTCCAGGTCGCCGGACAGGGCGGGAACATTTCGGAGCCAAAGGAGGTGATCCAGGTCGGCAATGCCGGCACCGCCGCGCGTTTTCTCACCGCGCTCTGCGCGTCCGCGAAAGGCGGCACCTTCCGCCTCGACGGCGTGCCGCAGATGCGGAAGCGCCCGATGCAAGGCCTGATCGACGCGCTCCGCTCGCTCGGAGCCGATATTCGTTGCCCGGGGGCGGAGGGATTTTTCCCGCTGGAAATCCATGCCCATGGCCTGAACCCGAAAAACGGCCAGGTAAAAATTGATGCCAGCGAAAGCAGCCAGATGTTGTCCGCGCTTCTCATGGTCATGCCGCCAGAAGAATGGCAACGGATCGCGCCGACCAAAGCTTTTCGCAAACCCTTCGTGGATATGACCCGCGCCATGATGGCATCGGGCGGTTTCCCAGCGCCAGGGTTAGGTCATCGTCCACAATTCGGCTTTGTCCCGTCACCCTCGCACCTTTACAACACACTCGCCCAATCAGGCGGGGTCTATCCCATTGAGGCCGACGCCACTGCCGCCAGCTACTTCTTAGCCCTGCCTTTTGTCGTCGGCGGACAGCTCACTTTGCTCGAAATGCCAGATTGGCCGGCCACCATTCAGATGGATGGCAGGAGATTTGTCGACGTGATGGGGCGCGTCGGTGAGCCGACCGACATATCCCACCCCAATGGTCCACAAGCAGGGATCGTGGTGACTCGAAAAACAGGTTCACCGCTTCGGGGGGTCGCAGAAAACTTCAATGAATTCTCCGACACGTTTCTTACTCTCGCCGCCATCGCGCCCCTCCTCGACGGACCGACCACCATCACTGGCATCGCGCACACCCGGAAGCAGGAGACCGACCGGGTCGCCGGCATGGCCCGCGAACTGGCCAAGCTCGGTCAGGGAGTCGTCGAAACTGCGGACTCGCTGTCGATCACGCCCAATCTGCCGGAGTTGAAAAAGCGCGCGGCGCAGGACGTGACCGGGATTGAGACTTATGGCGACCACCGCTTCGCCATGAGCTTCGCCATCCTCGGCTGCCACGATCTGCGGGGCGACGGCCGGCCCTGGCTCGCCATCCGCAACCCCGCGTGCTGCGCGAAAACTTTCCCAAATTTTTTTGATGTGCTTGCCGAAGTCTGGAAAACCTCGCATGCAGGCCAACCGTCTTCCTCATCATGAATCCCCCCCCGTTCCTTATCGTCGCCATTGATGGTGGCGCGGCCTCTGGCAAATCGTCCACCGCGCGCATTCTCGCCGAGCGTTTCCATCTGCTTCACGCCGACACCGGCTCGTATTACCGGGCGCTCACGGCCGAACTTATCCACCGGGGGGTCAAGGCGACCAACCCGGGGGCGGTGCGCGCGGAGCTGACCGACCTCAAGTTCGGCACCCAGATCGTGGGCCACAGCGCCGATCTCAAAATTCACGACGACAAGGTGCGTGAAGCCGACATCCGCAGCCCCGAGGTCAACAGCGCCGTCTCCCATTTTGCCGCGCTGCCCGAGGTCCGCAGCGCCCTGCTCGCCTATCAGCGCGGTCTGGCGGAAGAGGCCCGCCGCCATGGCTTCAGGGGTTTGGTGATGGAAGGCCGCGATATCGGCTCGGTCATTTTCCCCAAGGCGGACTTTCGTTTCTTCCTCCATGCCGACCCCGATGCGCGCGTCCGCCGCCGCGCCCTCGAAGGCCAGGCCGACGCCGTCGCCGAACGCGACCGGCTGGATTCCTCCCGCGCGGCCTCGCCATTCACCTGTCCCGTGGGCGCCATTTCCATCGATTCGACGCATCTGCCGCTCACCGAGGTGGTGGAACGGATCTCCCGGCTGCTCACCTCCCGGCTGCTCAGCAAATGATTCCGGACCGGCAGACCATATCCGGAACCGGGGAGTCCGGACCGGCATTTGGGGCATGATTACCCGCCCGCCGCCAGCCGAGGACGGCATGGGACTGGTCTATGCCCTCAGTCACCACCTGCTGGCGGTGGCGCATTCGGCGTTCTTTCGGGGCGAAATGGTGGGCCTGGACAACATTCCGCAACACGGGCCGTTTCTCATCGCGGCCAACCATGCCAGTTTTCTCGACCCGCCGTTTGTCGGCTGCCAGGTCCCGCGGCCCATGGCGTTTTTTGCGCGCAAGACGCTCTGGAAGGGAGGCCTCGTCTCCTGGTGGCTCAATACCGTCGGTTGCATTCCGGTGGACCGGGACGGTTCGGATGTGGCCGCCATCAAAAATGTGCTGCGCGCCCTGCAGGCCGGCCGCGCGCTGGTGCTGTTTCCCGAAGGCACGCGGTCGCCCGACGGCACGTTGCAGCCACCCAAGGCCGGCGTCGGACTGATCGCCTGCCGCGCCCAGGTGCCGCTGGTGCCGGCCCGGATATTCAACTCGCACCTCGCCCTGGGCCGAACCGGCCCGCCACAGCTTGGCATCCCGGTGTCGGTCGTGTATGGCCGGCCGCTCGCTCCGGCCGATTACGACGACCCGGCGGCCGGCAAGGAACGTTACCAGCGCGCGAGCGAAAAAATCATGTCCGCCATCGCCGCGCTGGAATTGCCACCGCCACAGGTAGTGTGACCCCACCCCGGTACGGCGTACCCCTCACCATCCCCGTTCCCCACCTCCCTTCTCCCCCAATGCATTGTCACTTATTACGTGACAATGACGTGGAGGGGCGCCGCCGGAGGTTGACCCAGGCCAGCAGTTGCAGCGTCCGTTCTGCATCGGGACAAGCGCTGCGTTCCATAATGAATTGGTGCACCCGCTGGCGCGGCAGCCCCAGCTCACGGGCCAAATTGGCCTTCTCTCCGTGTTTTTTGAGCAAAACCCGCGCCTCCACAACCAGTTCATTCCACAATGGGGTGTCCGGACCGGGCCGGAGTGTCACCCCGCGCGCCTGGCGCGTGCGCTCCCTGTAGGTATTGCGGGCGGCCTTTGCCGTTTCATGGGCGGCGGCCGCGAGGCCATCGGTCAGCTCAAGCAGAGCACGGATCCGGGGATGCATCGGTGAATTCATGCCCCCTACCAAGGCGAAATCCCGAACCATTGTCACTTAATAAGTGACAATGACTGGAGGCGTACACCTCTGGAGTGTCACGTAATACGTGACACTGGCTCGGATGGGCCGAAAGCAGGACAAGGGAGCATTCCTGGCCCGGCGGGTGGAATCACCAGAGGCTGACAAACTCTTCCTGGCGCACCCAGCCGGTCTGGCCGTTGGGGAAGACCAGATTGCGCCAGCCAAGGTAGGTTTTGCCCGTATTCGCCACCTGGCCGGCGGCCAGCGGTACCGTTTTTTGCGTCGTGTCAGCTTCGGTGGGGATCGAGCGCAAGACACCCCTTTGCCAGACGAGCACGGCACGGGGGTCGGTGAGCGGACCGTAGAGCCACAGGCTGACGAAGGCAGCGGCGCCCAACAACCCGCCGGAGAGGAGCGCGGTCCAGGCCGCCGGCCGGATCCAGCGGCTGCGCGCCCCGTAGGCACACCAAAGCAGCAGGGCGAGCGCACCTGCCGCCAGCAGGGCGGCCAACAAGGCGTAGCGCTGCCATTGGGAGGGGGCCGCGAGCTGGGCGAGACTATGGGCCGGATCGGGCGCGAGGAAGGGCGCCACCCCGTCGGGCATCCAGCCGGCATTTTTAAGCGCGACGTCGAGCTGCCACCGGACGGCGGGATTCTGCGGCTGCTGCACAAACGCGGCCAGGGCATGGGCCGCGGACTCGCTCCAGCGGCTTTGTTGCGCGAGGGCCAGCGAGAGGTTGTGGTGCGCGGTCCAGTCAGTCGGAGCGGCCACCAGGGTTTCGCGCCACGCTTTTTCTGCGGCGGGAAAATTGGCAGCCCGATAGGCCGCAGCGGCATCGGCGGCGAAAACGGCTGGCCCTTGGCTGAACAGTGCAAAGAGCAGCAGCATGGCCGTGACGGTGACTGCGGCTGTGCGGGCAGAGACCGGGACAGTTACAGGCAATTCAGTTTGGGAGACCTTGGCCCTCGCGTCCTGCGGAAACAAATTCCGCAGGAAAAAAAGGTGGAGCGGTTGGAAAGAAGGCACCCGCTTGGTGGCAAGCGCAGCCTCGGCCCGGGCCGGCCAATCGGCCGGGAGCGGCTGCCGGTCGCCAAAGAGCGCACGATCCGCTTCCATCCAAAGGAGAGACCAGTCGGGGGCAGTCTTCGGGTCGGCCGTTTGAAAGACTTCGGCCGCGGTGGGTTCGGAGCGGACAACGCCAAAGAGCGTGGCAATGTCGCGACGCCAGCGATGAAGCTGCGCAGCGGTCTGCCCGTGGTCGAGGGATGCGTTGAGCGCACCTAGGGTGGTCAGAATTCGCTCCCGGGCGGCGCGCTGGGCGCGACGGGGATCGGTCAGCCAGGCATGGCGGGCGGCAAAGGCGAGCCAGAGGGGCAGCAGCCAGATTCCGGCAGCAATCAATCGCAGGTTAAACGCGCCGCCGGAGACCGGTCTCGCGGCCATGGCGGCCGGCGGAAGCGGATCACGGGGCAGACCGGCCGGCACGGCGGGCGTTGCAAGGGTGGCGGGGGAGGAGGATGAGTTGGCCGCATCGGGCGGGTTGAAGGATAGCGGAGAGGCCGACAATCCGGGTGCAGCGGTGACCGTGAGGATGAAGGGTTTGGTCGTGAGCGTCTGATAGCTTCCGGTCTTCGGATTGAAACAGGCGAGGGAAACGGGACCGAGCGTATAGGTGCCGGGCTTCGTGGGGATCAGCACCACGTCCTCGGAGAGGGCGGCGTCAAACAGCGCATTGTCCTTGGGTGTGCGCTTGGCCTGGGGCGAGACCACGTGGAAATCGCGCGAGACGTTGCGGGGCGGAAGCGCAGAAATGTCGGGCCAGTTGCCCGCCCCGGAAAACGTCAGCGTCCATGTCACCGGTTCACCGACTGCCACCGTGGCGGGGACGACACTGGCGTCGAGGGTGAACTGCCCCACCGCACCGGCAAATTCCGCCGGGGCCGGCGTGGGCAGAGGTTTGACGGACAGCGAGGCGGACGGGGTGGTGACGGTGAACTGCTCTAACTGACGTTGGGAAAAGATGCTGAAGCTGGTCACGCCGGTCTGGAGGTTGACCAGCTGGGTGGCAGGATTGAGGGTGACGACGCCGGGGAGTTTGGCAGAGGCGTGGGTCTGATACGTGAGCAGCAGCCGGGGATCCCCGGCCTGCACGCCATCGGTTTGAACGAACTTGCCCCAATCCTCGATGCTCAGCGGGGCGGAGTTCCAATCGGGCACATTGCTGCCGAGGTTGTAGATGTAATTTTTCGAGACGTTGAGCTGGTAGGTCAGCGTGAACACCTCGCCGGCCCACACGGCATCGGCGGGCACGATAAAACGGGCCTGCGCAACCGAGTCGAGCGAAAGACTGCCGCCACCGCTGTTGTTGGTCACAGTGGCCGTGCCGATGGTGAAGCGGGCGGCGGCGACGTGCAGACGCCCCTGCTTGGTCTCCACGTCAAACGCGGGGATCTCCACCGGCTGGCTGTTCCGGGGTCGGATTTGGTAAGCCAATGTGACGGTACGCGAGTTGGTCATCTGGCCGTTAACGATGCTGATGGCGGTATTTTCTCCGCGTGACGCCGGGCCGAACTCCAGATTGGCGACCGTGGGCAGGGTGACGTTGCCGTTGGGCTCGCATTGCTCAAAGACCAAGCTGAGCTGGCCGACCTGGCCCGCGGCGATGGAGCCGCCCGCCGGACTCCAATGCACGCTCTGGGCAGGAAGCGCGATCACGGCAAGGAACGGAAGAAAATAGGCGAGGAAGCGGCGCATGACGGGCATCACCAATCGTGTTTTTTATGGGCAGGGTCGGCGACCGTCGGGTGGTCCTG
>CAIXIZ010000129.1 GCA_903919625.1 uncultured Verrucomicrobiota bacterium | reverse complement strand
TTGGGCCTTTTCTCCTCTGAAAACCGTGATTTTTTCAATCAAGACCGGCTCGGCGCTTTGGACAGGTTTTCCCGCGTTTGGACACGAAAAGACGGATTTAGGGGAAGCCAGAGGGGAAGGTAAAAACGCGGGCAGTTTTTCAAGCTCTGTGTAAACCGGCAGGCGTGCGGCGTCCGTGTAGGTGTTCGCCGACAGCCTCATGTCGCTATGGCGCATCAGCTCCATGACGACGCGGGGCGACACCCCGGCGTTGTGCAGGAAGGTGGCGAAGGTATGGCGCAGCGAGTGAAAATCCACCCGCCGCCCCAGTTCGTCGAGGTAAGCGATCTTGCACCGCTCACGGTCACGCCGGAACGTCTTTGGCGACGGCGTGCCCTTGCGGAATACCTTCCCCTCTGCCACCGGCTCCGATGCCCGGAAATCGCGCAAGGACTGCGCCAGAACGGGCAGCAGCGGCAGGGCGGCGGTCTTCTTGTTCTTCGTCGTGGACGCACGGGCGAGGATGAAGGGCCGCGCCTCATCCAGGTGCAGATCCGCCCAGAGCAGGGAGCGGATTTCGCCCCGGCGCAGCCCGGTATATGCCGCCAGCAGGTAGATCAGCCCGCGTGGGCCGCTCGACTCGACCAGACTTGCAAGCTCGGCAGCCGTCAGCGACCGCCGCTTGCACCGCTCATGCCCACGAGTTTCCACCTTGGAAACCGCCTTGAGGGGATGATGCCCAAGCAACCCGTTTTTCTCCAGCCACGTCAGGAAGGCCGACAGGTGACCAAAATACTCGTTGAGCGTTTTTGGCCCCAGCACCTTGCCTTGCGCCACCCGCCACCGCGTGAAGCCGTCGGCGGTGATGTCCCGCAGCAGCTTCCAGCCGCATCCCTCGCAAAGCCGCGTGATGCGGTTGCGCGTAAACGCGACGTGCTTGGGTGAGCGGTTCATGGCCGCGAGGTTCGCCACATGGTCGGCCAGGTGTTCCGCGATCGGCTTGAGCGCCGCTTCGCGCAGCGGCTTTGGCGCGCACAGCCCGGCAAGCTCCTCTTCCTGCTCGCGCATCAGGTCGCGCAGCTTCGCTTCCGCGACATGCTTGTGCGGCGTGCCAAGCGGCACGTGACCTCTTAATGCGCCGCTCGCCTCGTCTTCTAGATGGGACCGGATTGGTAATAAATACCGTTGAAACGACAGTAGAAACAGCAAGACGAATAGTTCTTCAACTTGATAATTCTGTCCTCGCTATCCAAGGGCCACCTGGCGCGGGGAAGACATTTACCGGGGCGCGCATGATCTGCGAATTGGTGCGAAGTGGTAAAAAGGTTGGAATTACAGCCGTAAGCCACAAAGTCACCCGAAACTTACTCGACGAAGTGATTAAAGCAGCCCCAGAATTTGCCCTCACCAATCTACGGTGTGTGCAGAAAGTTAGCGAGAAGCCGGACACTGATCCACCCGGCATTGAAACAACAACAGATAATGCTGTACCGCTTGCCGCGCTGCACGGCGGCGTTCAGATTATCGCGGGCACTGCATGGCTGTGGGCACGGGAAGGCCGCTGGCGTTTACGTCTTCGGCGGCGGCATCGACGAAGGCGTGCCGCCCGCTCTCGTCTCGGCCGACGGCAAGGTCGCCCAGGGAGGCTACCCTTGGGCGCCCCCGCTTAACGGCGGCTTTACCGTGCTCGAATTGCCCTCACGCGAGGAGGCCGTCAGGTGGGCCGCGCGCATCGCGAGGGCCTGCCGTTGCGACCAAGAGCTGCGCGTCTTCGGGTTCGACCCACAGTCCTGATCGGTGTCGCTCAGCAGCCGACGTCCAACCTGAAGCAAGAGCCGAACGCGGAAGGTCGTGTGACGCGCTACGGCCCCCGCCAATCGTCCCTTCGGGTGGTTGGGGCGGTTTCGTCGGGCGTTTCCATCCAATTTTACGTGAAGGGCGAGGTTGGGCTTGCGTCGGCGACGCGGCGTCGGAGTACTTTTCGCCTGTCTGTCGGACAGCGCGCGCCCGCGCGCGTTCCCGCCTCTCCCAAACCAACCCCCAACCTACCCGCACATGGCCAGGAAAAACTCCGAATATGTGGACGGATTTGTAATTCCAGTCCCCACGAAAAACGTCACCGCCTACCGCCGCATGGCCGAGATCGGCCGCAAGGTCTGGCTGCGGCATGGCGCACTCGACTACCGTGAATGCGTGGGCGACGACCTCGCCGTGCCTTTCGGTCTGGCGTTCCCGAAGGGCATCAAGACCAAGCGGGGCGAGACCGTGGTGTTTGCCTACATCGTGTTCAGGTCGCGCGCCCACCGCGACAAGGTCAACGCGAAGGTGATGAAAGATCCCGAGCTGTCCGCAGGCTGCGACCCGAAGAAGCCACCGTTCGACTGCGCGCGCATGCTCTACGGTGGTTTTACCACGCTCGTCGGCAAGTGAAAGCCGGCTGCGCTGCACGGCGGGCCGGATAACGTCCCGTGGAGGGTGCGAGGAGTGGGCTTCCTGCCCGATCCGGTCTGCTGTCTGAAGACGGTCGCATTAATCGTAGTGCTCGACATGGACCTGTATTCGGACTGATCGCTGGGCGGACGAATACTGCCGATCAAGGCGGCAACCGGGTGTAACCTGTCGGCGGCTGGAAGCCGCAATTCGTCTCCCCGAAAGCTGACGCTCATCTGCGGCAAGCTTGACCTGCTTCCTTCTTTGCCTCCTGCTCAGACCACCTCACTCTACCCTTTTCCGTGAAGAACCAAATAATTGCATTGAAAGGAACCCTATGACCCGCGCCACGTCTGCCCTCACTCTATGCGCCGCCTTGGCGGCATCGTGCCTTGCACTTGGCGCAGCAACCGCACCCGCACCCGCATCCGCACCGCAAACGCCCGGTGCCGCGGCAGCACCCGAGGGCACCGCCACCGCACCGGCGACAGCGCCCGGCGCAGGAGGCCGTCGTGGTGGTCGCGGAGGGGGCGGCGGTGGCCCTGCCGTGCGGATTGAGCCGCTCGCCGACGCCGTCGAAGTCGAACTGACACCCCCGCTCGACAAGGAGCAGGGCAATTTCAAGAACAAGCCCAAGACCACCTGGCGGGATGTGAAGGACATTGAGGTGAAGGAAGGCATCCCCCGTGGCAAGGTCATTGCTTTTAGCGCTCCTCCCACGCTTGCAGCGGCTGCCGCTCCCGCCGCTGACCCGGCGACTGCTCCCGCCGCAGCGCCCGGCGACGCCGCAGCGGGCGGACGAGGCGGTCGTGGCGGGCGCGGTGGTGGTGGTGGTGCCCGTGCGTGCTGGGTCTATATTCCCGCCGGATACAAGGAAGGCGACGTGCTCCCCTTCATGGTCGATCACGACGGCCGTGCCGACGCCGTCGTCCAGGTGCAGCTCATCGCCGCGATGGACATCCTCATCGCTGAAAAGAAAATCCCCATGATGGGCGCCGTCTTCGCCGCGCCCAGCAGCCAGCAAAATCGCTCCAGGGAATACGACACGGTCTCCGGCGTCTATGCCGACTACCTCGAAAAGGTGGTCTTGCCGCTCGCCGAAAAAACCGGCAACATCAAGCTCTCCCAGGACCCCGACGCCCGCGGCGCGATCGGCCAATCCTCCGGCAGCCCTGCCGCCTTCGGTATGGCCTGGTTCCACACCCCGGCATTCAACCGCATCATCAGCTTCTCCGGCTCCTGGACCCAACTGCAAAAATCCGCAACCGCGCCCAAGGGCGCGCAGGAATATCAGGACTCCCTGATCCCCAACACCGAGAAAAGGCCCATCCGCATCTGGATGGAAGTCGGCTCTGATGACCTCAACAACCAGTACGGCGACTGGCGCATTCAAAACAACGCCTTTGCCAGTGCCCTCAAGGCCAAGGGCTACCCTTACCAGTTCCTCTGGTCCGAAGGGGCCGGACACGTCGAAGGCGGCGTGGAAAGGCAGACTATGCTGGAAGCCGTGGAATGGGTCTGGAAAACCTACAAGGCGAAGTGACCATTCAGAAGGGGTCAGGCCGATATTTGTGAGTTTTCAGGAGGCTGTGCGCGCTTTTGCAGCCGGAGCAAACCCGTGAACGCCAGCTCCCAGCATCAGACCAAGGCAGATAGTGATTGACAAGCTGATAAACGGATAATCTGATTATCTGATGAATAGAACATTAACCGTTACAGAAGCAGCTCGCGGTTTCTCCGACGTGGTCAATCGCGTCCTTTACCGGCGCGAAAGTGCCCTGCTGATGCGCGGCGGAAAACCCGTCGCAAAAATCGTTCCGGTTGATGAGACGGCCAAGACCGGCAGCGAGCTTGCTTCCCTGTGGCCGACACTGCTCCACCTTGACCTGAAGGAAGCCGAAGCGTTTGCCCACGACATTGAACGCGCGCGCACCTCCCTGCCACTGCCCGCCAGCAAATGGGACTGATCCTCGACACGTCGGTTTTGATCGCGGCAGAACGGCGGCGGTTTCACCTGGCCGGACTCTTTGCCGCCCATCCGCAGGAGCGTTTTTTCATCGCGGCGATCACCGCCTCGGAACTGCTCCATGGCGTGGAACGGGCGACACTGCCGGAACGAAAAGCCACCCGCTTGGCATGGGTGGAACAATATCTTTCGCACTTGAACGTGCTTGATTTCGACCTGGAAGCTGCCCGCCGCCATGCCGCTCTCTGGGCGCTCCTTGAAACCAGCGGCTCGATCATCGGGCCGCATGACCTCCTGATTGCCGCCACCGCGCTGGAATACGACTATTCGGTTGCAACCCTCAATGCCGCCGAGTTTCAGCGCGTGCCGGCGTTGCGGTTGGCCGACGTTGTTGCGTTTGTCGTTTCCTAGTTCCTGGGCATTGGGGAATTGTCCTATCGCGACACCATCCAGATATAAAACATGGGAAAAATATGAGAAAGCTCAGGATCATCGAACACCTCTCGCTGGACGGCGTGATCCAGGCGCCCGGCGGACGCAACGAAGACGGCGATGACTACGTGCAGGGCGGATGGACGGTCCCGTATCGCAGCGCCGCCGGGAGGGAGGCCGTCGTCGAGGCACAGGGCAGCCGCTTCGATCTGCTGCTTGGCAGCCGCACCTACGATATCTTTGCCGGCTACTGGCCGAAGGCCGGGAACAGTCCGCTGGCGGACGGTCTGAACGCCGCCACGAAATACGTCGCGACCCACCGG
>CAIXIZ010000128.1 GCA_903919625.1 uncultured Verrucomicrobiota bacterium | reverse complement strand
ATTGGCTGCAATGCTCCCGAGCTTGCTCCGGGGATCTTTACTGGCCCGAAGTGGTTGGGTGCGTTGGCCTGGGTTATCCCGACGCCCGGCCATATTTTGCCGACCTGCCTTTCGTCTTTCCCGCGTGCCCGGAGATTGTCAGAGTCACTCCTTTTAAATGGAAATCATCTTTCTCGGCACCGGCACCTCGCAAGGCGTCCCCATGATCGCCTGCGATTGCGCCGTCTGCACTTCCCCCGACCCGCGCAACCGCCGCACGCGCGCCTCCATCCATGTCGTGATGGGCGGTCTGCATATCCAGGTGGATGCGGCGCCGGAATTTCGCCAGCAATGCCTGCGGGAACGCATCACCTGGCTGGACTGGTTTATCCTGACCCACGCCCATGCCGATCACATCGTGGGCATGGACGATCTCCGGCGGTTTTGCGATTTGCTCGGGGGCGTGGCGCTGAAGGTGCATTCGACCGAAACGGGCCTGGGGCGCGTGCAGGCGATGTTTCCCTATGCGATCGGGGACAGGCCGGCCTCCAAGGGATACGCGGCGTTTACGCTGGCGCCGATGCCCGCCAAAATTGACCTGCCGCAAGGCAGCATCGAGTCCGTGCTGCTGCCCCATGGGGCGGTGGACACCCTGGGCCTGATGTTCACGGAACGGGGCAGCGGAAAAAAATTCGCCTACTACACCGACTGCAAGACGGTGCCGGCCGAGGCGGTCGCCCTTGCCCGCGGGGCCGACGTGGTCGTGCTCGACGGCTTGCGCGAAAAACCGCACCCGACCCACCTGACGATTGATGAAGCCGTGGCCGTCGCGCAGCAGATCGGCGCGCCCCGCACCCTGCTGACCCATCTGACGCATCTCAACGACCACGCCGCGCTGGCGGCCGCGCTGCCCGCCGGAGTCGAGCCGGCGTACGACGGCCTGCGGTTGCAGCTTTAGCGCACTTGCAATAAAAGTACGGCCGGCTTTTGAGACCGTACTCCACCGGGCGCGCGACAACAACACGGTCTTCGCCCATACAAAAGTGTAACCCAATAGGTTACACTTTCTGAGAAAACCCTCCGCTGGCGAGGCCGGGGTTGGAGGAGGCGTCGCTGGACGGCGCCCGGATCGGAGGGCGGCGACCAGCACCGCCCCTACAATTGGCTTTAGGCGGCCCCCGGCCGGCCGGTGCCGGATCATTCCGGTTCAATCGCGCCGGACTCGCGCAAGACGTGATGTGGTTTCGCGGAGGGCACCAGCAGCTCCGCCGGTTTGCCCCGCTGGACGACGTGGCCGCGCGTGAGCACGATCACGTCTTCGCAGAGCGCCATCACCTCATCGGGCGAATGGGTGACATGGAGCATCGGGAAGCCAAATTCGTCCCGCACGCGCGCCAGGTAAGGCAGCAGCCGTTCGCGCAGCGGCGCATCGAGCCCCGCCAGCGGTTCATCGAGCAGCAGCAGCCGGGGCGCGGCGAGGAGCGCACGGCCGAGCGCCACCCTTTGCCGCTCGCCGCCCGAGAGGGTGGCGACGGCCCGGCTGGCGAGCCCGAAAATTTCCAAAACCTCGACGACGCGGAGGTACGTCGGACGGTCCGACGCCGCCGGTCCATGGCGTCCATGGCCATAAAGGAGATTTTCCCGCACGGTGAGATGGGGAAAAAGCGCGCCCTCCTGCGGCACATAACCGATGCCGCGCTTTTCAGGTGGCAGAAACAGGTTCTGGCCGGCGTCAGACAGCACCGTCCCGTTGAGCACGACTTGTCCGGCGACCGGCCGCCGCAGGCCGGCGATGATCTCGAGCAGCGAAGTTTTGCCCGCCCCGGATGCGCCCAGGATGCCTGTGACCCGCGCTGCCATGACCACCTCCACCTCCAAGGTGAAGGGTGCGAGCGGCAGGCGCACGTTGCGCAGTTCCAATTTCATGCGGGCCTCCTCCGCTGCAACCGCTCGCCCAGCCATACCGCGCCGAACGCCAGTGTGACCGAGACCGCCAGCAGCGGCCACGCCGCCTCCTCGTGGCCGAGACTGACATTTTGATAAATCGACAGCGCGAGCGTGACCGTCTGACCGGGAATTAACCCGGCGACCATGACCGTGGCGCCAAACTCGCCGAGCCCGCGCGCAAACGCCAGCACCGCTCCCGCCGTCAGCCCGCGCGCCGCGAGCGGCAAAGTGATGGTGCCAAACACCCGCCACGGCGACGCCCCGAGGGTACGCGCCACCTGCTCCAGCCGGGGGCTGACATTTTCAAAGGCCACCCGCGCCGTCCGGACCAGCAGCGGAAACGACATGACCGCCGTCGCGATGACGACCGCCCGCCAGGTGAAGACGATCTCCACGCCGACCGTGTCATAGAGCCAGCCGCCCAGCAGGCTGCGCCGGCCGAGCAGGCGCAGGAGCACAAGGCCCGTGGCGACCGGCGGCACGACGAGCGGCAGGGTCACGAGGGTTTCGACGATTGACTTGCCCGGCCAGTCCTTGCGGGCGAGCAACCAGGCCAGCGCGATGCCGGGCGGCAGGATGAGCAGGAGGCTCAACGCCGACGCCCACACGGTAAACCAGGTGATTTGCCAGGCTTCAGAAGTCACGACCTCCCACGCTATGGCTTTTCCGGTGCAAGGAGGAAGCTGTAATTCATGGCTGCGAAGCGGGTTGGGTGGGGGCGCGGAAGGTCAATGTGAGAGCGCCGGAGCCAGGTCAGCGACCTGGCCT
>CAIXIZ010000127.1 GCA_903919625.1 uncultured Verrucomicrobiota bacterium | reverse complement strand
TGGCGGGGGGCTCACCCAAGCTGGTGCCGGCACCCTGACGCTGACCGGAACGAACAACTATGTCGGCGGTGTCGAGCTCCTCAAAAGTGCCGCCACATTCGGTCTCGCCGGCAACAATCTTGTCAGTGCGCCGGAAGGAAATGACGGCCTGTTCGATTCGGCGGACCGGCAGCTCGCCTATCAGGGTGCGAGCCTCCAGACGGGTGCGACCAGCGCGACCTTCAAGATCGATGCGCGCACTTCGCTCGCGAGCGACAACACCCCGCAACGCGTCGCCATCAACTCGCAGCAGCTCAAGGCCAACCTCCAATACCAGGCGATGCCCCGCGCGACCGAGACGGTCTATCTCACCGCCTATGCCAACAACGGCTCGGAATTCCCTCTGCTCGCGGGCGCGCTCAATGTCTTCCTCGACGACAATTTTGTCGCCACCAGCTCACTGCCCACGGTCATGCCGGCGGAACGTTTTCACCTCGCGCTGGGAGCGGATGAAGGCATCACCCTCAAACGCCGGACCATTCCGCGTTTCAACGAAGACAGCGGCATCACCGGCAAGTACCGCCTCGTGACCTACGAGTATCTCGTCACCATCAACAACCACAAGAATACGACCGAGCGCGTGATGTTCAAGGACGTGCTCCCGGTCTCCCGGGACGAGCGGATTGTCGTCAAACTGGCGACTCCCGCCGAACGCGATCTGCTCAAGCCGGAAAGCATCGTCGTCCCCGGCGGCCTGCCCAAGCCCGGCATCACCAAGGAAGAGGACGGCAAAATCGTCTGGCGCGCGGACCTCGCCCCGGGCGAGAAACGCGAATTCCCGCTCAAATTCACGGTCGAATATCCCGCCGACGTTTCTGTCACCGGCCTCCAATAAACCGCCTCCGTCCTGCCTGCCCAGTCATTCCACCCGATCTTGCCCTGGCACCTGCCGGAAACCGATCCCAGCAGGCAGCACGCATGAAAGCAAAAGGACGATTCACCACCCGCGCCGCCGCAAACTTAACTCCAACTCTCCTGCCATGAAAATCACCCGCCTCATGCTCCTCGCGCCGCTCGGCCCGCTCCTCGCGGCATTCGCCGGGGCCGCGCCCATTGCCACGACCTCGACGGTCAGTGCCGTCACGGTCTATGCCGACCGTGCCGTCGTCACCCGTCACACCCACATCGAGCTGCCGGCCGGCCCGAGCGAACTGACGTTCGAAAAACTCCCGGAGTCCCTGGTGGACGCCTCCCTGCAGGTGGCCGGCACCGGCACTGCCAACGCCTCCATCCTCGATGTCGCCGCCCACCTCACCTACGTCGACACCTCGGCCGACCCGAAGGAAAAAATCCTGGAGGACGCCCTCACCGAACTGCGCAAGGACGACCGCGCCCTCGCCGACCGCTCCACCGCCCTCGCCCATGAATTTGCCCTCCTGGGCCAGATTGAGAATGTCGCCCTGGCCCCAGCCGCCGATGGCAAAACCAGCCGGCTGGCCTTCGCCGACTGGGAAGGCCTGATCGCGTTTTCCGACAAAAACGCCGGTCGCCTGGCCGAGAGCCAGCGCCAGTTGGACAAGGAAATCACCGCCAAAGCCGCCCAGATTGCCGTCAAGGAGGCTGAGTTGCGCGATTTGCGCGGCAACCGGGTCGCCCGCAAAAGCTACAAAACCGTGACGGTGCGCCTCAACGCCGCCAAGGCTGGTGCACTCGACCTCGCGCTTACTGGCGCGCTCCCCAACGCGAGCTGGACGCCGGTTTACGACGCCCGTTTGCACACCGACACCCATCTGGTCGATCTCGCCTACTTTGGCCTGGTCCGCAATGCCACCGGAGAGGACTGGAATGACGTCGCCCTCACGCTTTCGACCGCCCGTCCCGCACTCGGCGGCAGTTCCGTCGAGCCCTCCCCGTGGATTCTCGATGTCCTGCGACCCGTGGTGGTTCCCGCCCCACGTCAAGCCCGGGGTGGTCGGGGCGGCAGCGCAGGCCCAGGAGGAGGTGGTGGTGGATTTGGTGGCGGGGCAGGTGGCGGACAGGGGCGCGGCCAGGGGCAACTGAGCCAGCAATTGGCATTGTCCAATAATAGTGCTATCATTTCCAGACCTGAGATAGTCACCACTTCAAACCAGCCTGCGATGATTTTTGTCGGTGGACAAAACGCCCAGGATCTTAGCACTGCCTTGGGGGACGCTGAAACTGCCGGCTGGAGCAACGCCGCGGTCGATCTCGGTGCGACCAGCGCCACTTTCAAGGTGGCCGATCCCGTCACCCTGCAAGGCGACAACACGCCGCGCCGGGTTGCCATCATCACCAAACCGCTCCCGGCCCAACTCCAATACCAGTCGGTGCCGCGCAATGCCGAAACGGCCTTCCTAAGCGCCTATATCACGAACAAAACCGACTACCCGCTGCTGACCGGCGCGCTCAATGTGTTCCTCGATGACAACTTCGTTGCGGCCAGCCGCCTCGCCTCGACCACGATGCCCGACGAGCGTTTCCAACTCGCGCTCGGAGCAGATGAAGGCATCGCCATCAAGCGCACGGTCATCCCGCCCTTCAAGGAAGAGGCCGGCTTCACCGGCAAGACCCGCCGCGTGACCTACGAGACCCAATACACCGTCACCAACAACAAAAAGTCCCCCCAGCGCGTGATGTTCAAGGACGTGCTGCCAGTCTCCCGTGACGAAAAGATCCAGGTCACGCTCGTTGAACCCGCCGCGCGTGACGTGCTCAAGCCCGAGGACATCATCGTGCCCGGCCAGCTCCCCAAGCCGGGCATCACGAAGGAGGAGGACGGCCGCATCGTCTGGCGCGCCGACATCGGCCCCGGCAAGGCCAACGAGAAAAAATTCACCTTCAAGTTCACGGTCGAGTATCCCAACGACGTGACCGTATCCGGCCTGCAGTAAGCCCCCATAATTCGGTCGTGACGCATTTTGGCGGCGACCCATGTAGGTCGGGCTTTAGGCCCGACGTGTCGGGGATAAACCCCGACCTACGATTTTTAGAATGAGTCACCACCCATAATTCGTTCTCGTTCGCTTACTCGTACTCATTCTCCATCAGGCATTCCCTGTACGTCGGGCATAAGAGCAAACCGATGGAGAACGAACAGGAGGAGGAGCAAGTGCACGATGGGAAAGCACACCCACCTTACCACCAAGAACGGGCAAACCAGTTTGGTTGAACCCCCGTGCACCCCTTCTACCACCCAAAACTCCCGCCTTGCGCATGGCCGCCCGCCGGATGCACTGAGAGGCATGAAAGCAATGTTCACGCCCAAGGAGTACGCCCGTCTGCTCGAGCTCGTCCACCTCGGCCTCATGGTCGCGGCCCCGCGCAATGCCGATGGGGATGACAGCCCCATCCCGACCGGGCCGCTCCGCCCCGTCGGCGCACGCTATGCTGAACTGGTCGGAAAGCTTTTCGACCTCGCCAAGCAGCTCGGCTGCGCCGACCTCGTGGATGTGGGGGCGGACGGCCGCCTCATCCCTGCCGCCAAGCTCGCCGAGGATGAGCGCGTGCAAAAGCTCATTGGCGAATACAACAACGACACCTTCTGGCACGAACTCGTCACCCGGCTGGCGGACCGCGATCTGGCGGCCCAGCACACCAAACAGGCCCTCGCCGGCGGCGGCGGCCCCCCCCTCGACGCCGACGCACGCCTCCGCGACCTGGAGGATGCCTATTGGGAGGAGTTCGAGGAAAATGACCTGACGAATCTCGTCCTCCTCCGCGGCGGCAAAGGTTGAGGCAGGCCGGGGACGGCCGTTGCCAGGCGTAACGACACCCCTCTCTCCACCCGGAATTCCCGTCCCCGCTTTCTAAATGATTGGCCCCGCCTGGTGACGTCCCGCCCCACCACCGGCGTTTTCTTTTTCCACTTTGGGTTTGCCAGCCGCACACCCGCCCCCCCAGCCTGACCGTTCACGTTCTCAACCAACCTTTATCAACTTCACTCTCATGGCTGAACTCTCAGGCAATGTTTTGGTGGGCCAGTCCGGTGGCCCCACCGCCGTCATCAATGCCAGCGTGGCCGGCGTCGTCGCCGAGGCGCTCAACCATAGCTGCGTGGAGGAGATCTATGGCACCCTGAACGGCGTGCTCGGTCTTTTAAACGAAGACTTCATCGACCTGGCCTCCGAGTCGCAGCAGACCATCCGCGCCCTCCGCCACACCCCTGGCGCAGCCCTCGGCACCTGCCGCTACAAGCTGAAAAAGCAGGCTGACTTCGAACGCGTGCTGGAAGTCTTCAAGGCCCATAATATCCGTTATTTTTTCTATGCGGGCGGCAACGACTCGCAGGACACCGCCGACAAGATTTCCAAGCTTGCCCAGGAGCAGGGGTACGAACTGCGCGTCATCGGCATCCCCAAGACCATCGACAACGACCTGCCCGCCACGGATCACTGCCCCGGCTACGGCAGCGTCATCAAGTTCATTTCCGCCACCGTCCGCGAGCTCGCCTGCGACCACGCCGCCATGGGCCAGC